>URVO01000031.1 GCA_900551335.1 uncultured Phascolarctobacterium sp. | reverse complement strand
AAAAACAAAATACCAATCCAAAAACCGATAAACGCAGGCACAAAGGACAGCCTGCCCATGCCCTCCGCCTGCTCGAGAGCAGGAATCAGCAGGCTCCAGATTGAAGCCGCCACCATAACGCCGGCAGCAAAGCCTGCAAGCGAGCGCTGCACCATATTGCTCAATGATTTCTTCATAAAAAACACGCACGCCGAACCCAGCGCCGTTCCCAGAAAGGGAATCAATAAACCAAGAAAAGTCTCCATTTGCTTCACCATCCTTTACACTATGTATATCAAAATCATTTCTCTGTACATTCTTATTATACTACACTGTAGCAAAATACACCAACAAAAACCTACTGCGCCACAAAAGTGTAACAAATTGCCGAAGCACTATCATTATTAAATTTATTGCAGGTGCACTTTCCGGCATTGCCAAAACCATACTTTAGTACTATAATAGATAATGCATTTTTTTGCAATTTGTTATTTTTGAGAGGGATAAAATGCTATTAAATGAAAAAAATTCACGCTTAACCTTGTGCGGAGAGCTCGCACTTTTGGTCGCAGTCATCATCAACAGCTTCAGCGTCGTGCTTATGCTCTACTCCGGCTCCGGCATCAGCGCCATCAGCAGCGTGCCCTTTGCCTTCAGCGAGGCCTTCCCCAAGCTTACGCTGGGCACATGGACGTATATCTTCCAAGGCCTGCTGATCGCCAGCCTGATGTACCTGCGCAAAAAATTTATCGCATCCTATATGTTCAGCTTCGTCGTAGGCTTTGTATTCAGCCAATTTCTTGATTTGTTCGAGCTGTATATCAATCTGCTGCCCCAGGCCTTTTCCTGGCGTGTGCTGTATTTTGTCGTCAGCTACATTTTAATCTGCATCGGCATCGCGCTGTCGAACCGCTGTGGCCTGCCTATTATCCCCACGGACCTCTTTCCGCGTGAGCTGAGCGCAATCATAAAAATAGAATATGCGAAAATCAAAATCACCTTCGATGTCACCTGTCTGGCGATTACCGCACTGCTAACACTGCTTTTGCTCGGACATATCGACGGACTCGGAATCGGCACCATCCTCGCAGCCTTCACCATGGGCAAGGGTGTGGCCTATGCCGGGCAGTATCTGGATAAAAATTTTCAGTTCATGCCCTTTTTGCCAAAAAGCTAAAGCGCTGCGCACGGTGAATCCATAAAACCTCAAAGACCTGACAAAATTAGCTTCTGCTAATTCTGCCAGGTCTTTTTTTGCGTCAGCCTCACTGCTTGCTGTACAAAGCAAAATAATGCCCCCTGCGCGCCAGCAGCTCCTCATGCGTGCCGCACTCCACCACTGCGCCCTCATCAAGCACCACAATCTTATCCGCATGGCGGATAGTGGACAGGCGATGCGCAATAATCAGTGTCGTGCGCCCCACCGCCAGCTCATCCAGCTCTCGTTGTATCTGCTGCTCGGTAATATTATCCAGGGCGCTCGTGGCCTCATCCAGCACCACGATAGGCGGATTTTTGAGAAAGACGCGTGCAATCGCCAGGCGCTGCTTCTGCCCTCCGCTCAGCTTCACGCCGCGCTCGCCCACCTCGGTGTCATAACCGGCAGGCAGCTTTTGAATAAACTCATCCGCCGCCGCAGCCTTCGCTGCCGCCTGCACCTCGTCCGCTGTCGCGTCCGGCTTGGCGTAGGCGATGTTATAGCGCACGCTGTCGCCAAAAAGAAAAACGTCCTGCTGCACCAGGCCAATCTGCCTGCGCAGCGATTCCTGCGTAAGCTCGCGGATATCGCAGCCGTCCAGCAGAATTCTGCCGCTCTGCGGCTCGTAAAAGCGCAGCAAAAGACTCGCAATAGTCGTTTTGCCTGCACCCGTCGCGCCCACAAAGGCCACGGTTTCACCTGCTGCCACATGCAGCGAAAGATTACGGATAACAGGTCTGCCGTCCGCATAGGCAAAGCTGACGTTATCAAAGGTGATATTCCCCTTGCAGGGCGGGCAAATTTTAGCATCCGGTGCATCAACAATCTCGGGCTTTTCCTGCAGCAGCTCATAAAAACGCTTAAAGCCTGCCATGCCGCGCTGATATACCTGAATAAAGCCTAAAAGCTGCATCAGCGGCTTCATAAACAGGCCGACATAGAGGAAGAAGGCCACTAGCTCGCCAAAGCTCATCAGTCCCTTGTTAATCAGCAAGCCGCCCACGACGAGTATCGCCACATTGATAAAGTTGCTGAAGAATATCATGCTGCCAACGAAGTAGGATGTTATTTTAAAGGATTTTTTGCTCGTTGCCAAATACGCATCGGCCTTTTCCATAAACTGCGCCATATCGCTGCGCTCACCGGCAAAGGCCTTAATCAGGCGCACGCCGTTGATGCTTTCCGCTGCCTTCGCTGTCACCTCGCCCATCGCAATGCGGTTGGCAAAAAAGGCCTTTTTCATGCGCAGATTGACGAACACAGTATGCACTGCCTTCAGCAAAAGCAAGATGGCAATAAGACTGCCCAGCATCGGATTCATATACACAAGAATGACCATCGTGCCCACCATCGTCAGGCCACAGATGATAATATCGTTCGGCGCATTGCCTGCGAAACCATTAACTTCGCTCAGGTCGCTGGTAAGGCGTGACAGCAGCTGGCCGCTTTTGTTTTTATCGTAAAAGCCGAAGGACAGCTTTTGCAGATGGCGGAACAAATCACGCCGCATGTCGCGCTCCATGGCGTAGCTCATCGCTTGCGCCCAGTAGATGATGCCGAAATGCATGCCAAAGTTCACCAGATACATGGCAAGCAGTGCTGCCGACCACTTCAGCAGCAGCGGCAGATTCTGCAAGGGCAGCTGCTGCTCCAGCATCAGCTTGACCACATAGGGAAAGAAGAGCTCGAGCAACGCGCGCAGCAGCGAGCCTATGATGATGAAGAGCAGAATGCCCTTATAGGGTTGATAATAGCTGAGAAAAGTTTTGAACATGTTTTTCTATCCTTAAATTAAAGAATGCTAGCAGAAGCTGCCGCGGATTTTCCCTAAGAAGCTTTTCTTCTTAGATTATTAGCTCATTGTATACTATATAGCAAGTATAATGTCAACAAGAATATTCTTAAGTAAGATATAAGACGCGCACTTTAGCGCAAGCTCCTTACGACAAAAACTGCCTTCCCAAAAAATTGGAAGGCAGTTTTTTTGTACAGCCGCCAGCTAGCGCGACAGTCTTTCGCGGCTTAAGCCTTATTCAGCAAGCAGCTTGCCAGCCTCAGCCAGCTTTGCTTCTGCTTCGTCATCAGGAGCACCAAGCGCCAATACGCCAGCAGCTACAAGCTCAGCGCCTGCATCCTTAACGCGTGCCTCCCAATCCTGCATATAGCTGCCGCCCCAGCCATAGGAGCCGAACAGCGCAACCTTTTTGCCGCTCAGCTTGCCTTCAAGCTCTGTGAAGAACGGCTCAAACTCGCATTCCTCCAGCACCTCTGCGCCCATCGCCGGACAGCCAAGCGCCAAAGCATCATAGCCTGCAGCTTCATCAGCAGTGATTTCGCTGACATTTTTTACAACAGCTTCCGCACCTGCAGCATTAATTGCTTCCGCAATAGCGTCAGCCATCATTTGTGTGTTACCGGTACCGGTCCAAAAAATTACAGGAATTTGTTTCATAATCAATTTGCCTCCTTTTACTTTTGATAATAACCATGAATCTGCTCCAGCAGAAAATCTGCGCCCTTTTCGCCCATGAACGGCAGGTGCGTTGCCACCACGCCGTTCATAAACGGTGCGCTGATGAGCACCTTCATATTGCTTGCATCTGCCTGCGTAAGCGCCACATCATCTGCAAAAATCAGCGTATCGCGCAAGCCGCGGATTAGCTGCAGCCATTCGCCCTCCTCAGCGTAGGACTCTACGTCCGCCGCCGGCTCAGCGATAGCCTTCAGGCTGTGCGCACACATTTTATGCACAACGCTGATACCGGCCTGCTCCAGAAAGGCGCTCACGCCCTGCACCAGGTCATAATCGCCCTTGACAACGGCCTGCTTAGTCTTGCCGCCGCCCATCATTGCGAACATGCTGAGCATCGACATGCCCTTTTCCTTCATGCGCAAGCGCATCAGCACGAGCGGCTGCGGCATCTCGCCAATAGCCTCGCCCACGCTTTCCAAGAAGCGTACCGTGCCGCTGTAGCCATAGGGCGCAGCGTATACATATGGCGTGCCAAATTTTTCCTCAAGATATTGCGCAGCAGCCAGGCCCTCGTTGCCCAGCACGATGTTCACCTGCGCCTTGCCCATATCCTGCAGCTCTTCGACGCTCGTGTCGCAGCAAAGGCAGGCGTTGCAGCTCAGGCCCAGCGCTTCACTGAGCAGGCTCTTCACCTCCCAGATATCGCTCGCCATACGGTAGCGCCACGCCGACGCGCCGATGATGTTGTACACGCCCTTTTCCTGCGCCACGCCCTTCTGCGGCAGATTGCGCACGAGCAGTTTATACGTTTCGGCAAGGCCGACGCTGTAATCACCGCGGAAGCCGCCCTGCTCAAAGGCCACCAGCTTAGCCTTGACCTCATTTTGCATATAGCGGCACACGCCCTTGATATCTGTGCCGATAACGGCAGTTACGGAGGAGGCCACCACGAAGATGACCTTCGGTGCATAATTTTTATCCAGCTCCACCAGCGCCTCCTCCAGACGCGTCACGTCACCCATAACCACGTCGTCCTCGCTCATATGCGTGGTAAAGAGACGGTTTTGAAAGCGCAGGCCCAGGCCGCCATATAAGCCCATGCTGTAGTGCGTCGTGCCCGCCGGACCGTATTCCAGCACAATCGCGCCCTGCACAGCCAAAAGGCTCCAGATAATCCCCATTCTGTCCGACGGTGTCGGTAAAAATCTTACTAAGCTCACAGGCCAGCCTCCTCTCTGAACTTTTTGGCATTGCTCACTGCCTTCGCCACCGCCTGCAGCAGGAAGCTGCTGCACTCAAAGCCCAGCATTTTGCCGGCAGGATCGCTATGCAGCAGCGCTATCCCCTTCGCACGCAGACGGTCGCCAAACTCATGGCCCATATAGAACCACGGATGCAGCACATCATATACATATTGCAGCGGTGCGATATTCGCCGCCTTGCAGATGTACGGATCAGCATGCTCCAAAATGCTCTGGATATCCGCGAAATTATCCTCACGCAGATGATTGCTTTGGATAAGCTGCGGCACCAGGCCCAGACTGCACAGATAGCTGTTGAGCTCAAAGCAGTCATATTGCGTATTGCCATAGATATAGGGCACGCCCTGCACCAACGGCCGCAGCTGCTCCTCCTGCTCCTTGCACGCCGCAAGCATAGCGTCCACCTCTGCCGGCAGCGGCAGCTCCAGATAGTTAAACAAATGCTGATAAGCCTGCAAAACCTTCTCCGGTGCGGCGAAGCGGTTGAAATAGACATAGGGAATGCCATATTGCTCCTGCATCGCCTGCGCCAGCGGCAGCGCAATATCATGCACGACGATGTTTACCTTCGCCGCCGGAGCGCGGCGGATTTCCTCAGTCGTGCAGCCGCTAGGCAGCTGCACGCCGATTTTCACGCCTGCCTCTGCCAAAAGCCTATGCAGCTCTGTATCCGCAAAGTTGCCCATCCGCTGACCCAGCACGTTCACGCTGCCGTCGCTCTCCTGCGGCTGCATAATGCGCTGGCAGGCCGTAATCGCCCGCTCAAAGCCCGGGAAGTGATCCTCGCATTTAAAATGCTCCGTGTGCACCGGTAATACGGGAATGTTATATTTTTTCGTCAGCTCGTCAGCAATAGCGTCATAATCGTCGCCAATAACCTCGATTACGCAGGTGGTCACAAGCATAACGCACTTAGGCTGGTACTCTGCCATAATTTCCGCAAAAGCCTTGTGCATACTCTCCGTGCTGCCGAATGTCACATCGTGACTGTCAAGCACAACGGAAACGCAGCGTCCCGCAATGCCTCCATAGCGCTCGTTAATGGTGAGGCTCTTGGTATAATAGCTGCATTCGTCCGTGCCCACGATGACAAGCAGGCAATCATCTATGCCGCCCGCAATCATTGCCGCGCCCATCAGCGGACAGTGCGTGCCCGGGAAGAGCGCCGTCGTCAGCTGCGGCACGTCCTTAATCGTCTGCACCCTGCTTAAACGGTTCAGACGGCCTAAAAGCTCGTTGCCGTCCATGCCCACAGCCTTTGGCGGCATCCCCATCTTCTCCGCCATTTTGCGCATTTCATCCTGCTTATCGCCCTTCATCATCGACATCATCTTGCCCATGTCTGGCATCGCGGTCTTACCGCCCTGCTTCTGCTTTGCCTTTATCGCTTCAATGGCGCTTTTGGGCATGCCCATTTTCTCCGCCATCTTCCACATTGCCTCTTCTTTTATGCCCATAGCCTACTCCTCTTCGTTCTCGCTGAGCTCCAGCACACGCGCCGCCAGCTCATTATATACCTGCACCATCGGAGAATCCTTGACGAATTCGCTCACCGTACCGCCCAGGTTTTCGGCCATCTGGATATCGCCGCTGCGCGGAACATATTGCACAACCTCCGTGCCGATTTCCTCTGCCGCCTTCGCCACCAGCTCCTGCTCATTTTCGATATTTTTGGCGTTGAGAATAATGCCCTTCAGACGAGCATAACCACGACGGCCAAAGTTTTTTATTGCCTGGGCAATATTGCTTGCTGCATACAGTGCCATCATTTCACCAGACGAAACGATGAACACCTCGCGTGCATAGCCGCCGCGAATCGGCATCGCAAAGCCGCCGCACACCACGTCGCCCAAAACGTCATAAATAACGATGTCAGGCTTATATGTTTCAAAGGCCTCCAGCTCTGCCAGCTTCTCGAACGCCGAGATAATGCCACGGCCCGCGCAGCCAATGCCCGGCGTCGGTCCGCCTGCCTCCACGCACAGCACGCCGCCAAAGCCTTCGAACACAATGTCCTCCAGCTGCAGCGCCTCGCCCTTGGCCTTCAGCTGCTCCAGCACCGTCGGAATACGCTTGCCCTGCATCAGGTTCTTCGTGCTATCGCTCTTCGGGTCGCAGCCAACCTGCATAACCCTGTAGCCCTGCAGCGCCAGCGCCGCAGATAAGTTGGAGGTGGTTGTAGACTTGCCAATACCACCCTTGCCATATATTGCAATTTTTCTCATGTGTTTTCTCCTTCGTATAATATATTGAGAAGTGCCAAGCTGCTTCCACTATTTTCTACTTGTATTCTATCACAAAGGGGAAGCCCTGCACAAAGTAACAGCGCACCTTCTGCCCCGCGTCATTCTTCGCCGCACTGAAGCGCCACTTATAAAACGCGCTCAGCGCATTGTTATCCAGCGTACTGTTGCCGCTCGAGCGCACCACCACCGCGCTCTCCACGCGGCCATCGATACCGATAACGCCACGGACAACCACGCGTCCGCCCACGCCGGCATCTCGCAGCGCCGGCGGATAATACGGTGCCGACGTTGCGGTAGCACGCGGCGGCACCTTCGGATTGCGTGCAATACCGGGGCCAGAGCCGTCGCCAATGCCCGTGCCCTGCCCTGCGCCGTGTCCGCCGCCGGAG
Source organism: uncultured Phascolarctobacterium sp. (assembly GCA_900551335.1). Taxonomy (GTDB): domain Bacteria; phylum Bacillota; class Negativicutes; order Acidaminococcales; family Acidaminococcaceae; genus Phascolarctobacterium_A. Next base: position 2,656 of record URVO01000031.1, on the reverse strand, counting down.
CCACTGCCGCTGCCGGGACCGGTGCCGCTGCCCTTACCGCTGCCATGGCCTGTTCCCTGACCGCCGCCGCTGCCAGAGCCGCTGCCCTTTTTGCTAGCAGCAGAAGCATGCTTTTTCACTACATGCTGCACGACCTGCTTATGCTCCACGCGGCCATCCGGCAGCGTAATCGTTTCCTCGGTCACAACGTCCTCGGCCTGCTCCTCGCCAGCGTCAACGTCCGCTTCCGCGGCCTCGTCGCCACCGCCGCCACCATCGCCTCCGGCGTCAAAAAATACGACCGTATCCTCCTGCGCAGCAGGTGGCTGCATCGCCAAGACGCCGGAAAACGCCAGCACGACAAACAAAATAAAATGTATCACCACCGAGCCGCAAAAGCCAAAGCGCTGGCGTGCCTTCGCCTGCAGCCTTTCAATCTGCTTCATTTTCATTTACCGCCATCCGTCGCCAGACCAAAGCGCGACACACCTGCGCCCTTCAGCCTATCCACCAGCTTGATCACCTCGCCGTATTCCAGCGCCTTTTCCGCGCGGATAACCACAGCAAAGCTTTTGTTCTTCTTCTGCTCCAAAGCTGCCTGCAAAACCAATGTCTCCACATCCGTCTGCGCCTCGCCCAGATACACGCTGCCATCCGCCTTCATCGTCACAGCAAACGTAGTCGTCGTATCCGTCGCCGCATTCTTCGCCTGCGGCAGCTTCACGGGAATCGTCTTCAGGTCAATCATATACATAGTACTCAGCATAAAAAAGACCAGGAGGAAGAACATAATATCAATCATCGGAATAATCATCAGCGGCGGCGTTTTTCTTGCACGCACATCTCGCAGCCTCATGACCTTGCACTCCTCGTCTTTGCCTCCAGCAGCGCACTGCAGCACTGCTCCAAATCCGTAATCATATTGTCCATGCGGTGAGCAAAATAGGAATGTGCACACAGCGACATAATCGCCACGCAAAGGCCGGTCGCCGTCGCAATCAGCGCCTCGCCAATGCCGCCTGTAATCGCCAGCGGCGCACCCTCCTGCACATTAAAAATACTGAACGCGCCAATCATGCCCACAATCGTACCCAAAAGGCCCAAAAGCGGCGACATCGTCACGATAATGCCCAGGTAATCCAGCTTGTCACGCAGCGTCGCCATAAAAATCCCGGCACGGCTTTCAAGAAATGCGCTCAGCTCCTCCCTGCTGTCGCTGTTGTCCACCGCGTCAGCCAAAAGCTGCGCACACGCTCCGTCAGCCTTACGCGCCAGCTCTGTCGCCGCCGCGATATCCCTGCCGCGCACCGTCGCACAATAGCTGGCGGCGAACGCCGCGCCGCTGTCTGCGCCCTTATAATATATAAACCGCTCAATGGCGATTGCTATCACAGTTATAGAACAGGCGAGCAAAGGCCACATGACCAGGCCGCCCTTATGAAAGTACATTATTAAATCTGTTATTGCCTGCATATTTTCCTCACAAATCTACAAATGCTGTCGTACTTTTACAGGAGGTGCATACTGCTCCCCAAAGTACAGAAGGGAGCAGTATGCGTTTTATGGAAATAGGAGTATGATGTGAACTAAATTAGAAGGTCCACTCAGCACCAGCGCGCCACATGCGGCCATCCAGCCACAGGTTTTCACCAAGATCCTTATCAAAGATGTTATCTACGCCAGCATAAACGCGGAAGTTTTTATTGACCTCTTTGTCAACAATGAAGTTAACAGTATTATATGTATAATCTTCGCCAGAATAACGATAATCAACATACCATTTATTAGCTAAGGTTGCAGTCAACGGATTTTCCTGCGCATCCGTCCAGCTCAATTTAACAGCACCAGAATGCTTAGCTCTGCCAGATAAGCGTTCATCAGTATCTGTATCTTTAGCACTTAAATAAGTGTAGTTAGTCATTACATTCCAATGATTGTCAAAATTATAACCAAGCTCTACTTCTGTACCATAAATCTCTGCTTTATTAATATTTTCATAGCTGCTGTCAGCACGAGCAGCAACACCAGGCATATACCTAGGCAGCAAATTACCATCTGCATCATAATATTTAGTATCAGAGCCATTAATCATATCCTTGATTCTATTGTAGAACGGAGAAACCTTATAGTTTGCCTTACCAGCTTCACCCTCTAAAGCAATATCTACATCAAAAGATTTTTCAGGCTGTAAATCAGGATTACCAACAACATTAACCGTCATACCACCCATTGCTTTTTGCATGTTAGCATAAAGTTCATATAAAGTCGGTGCACGGTAGCCAGTACCAACATTAAATTTAATTCTATTATTAGCATTTAAGCTATAAGTAGAACCAAGTTTAGCAGTAATTTCACTACCGAATTGGTCATGATAATCCCAACGTAAGGCAGGAATAACTAATAATTTATCATTAACCTGAATTTCATCCTGAACATAAGCAGCATAGGTATCAATAGAATGATTGGAAACTCCAACACCCCAAGGCATTACAGGCAGGAATAAGGAACGATAGGTTCTATCAGAGGTTTCATGCTTATATTCAGCGCCATAAGTAATCTTGTTGCTTTCATTAGCTGTATAGGTGTCCTTGCCTTCAATAACTAACTTTTTAAATTTATGCTCATCGTTAGTATTTAAGAAAGAACCAAATCTCATAGAGAACGGCATGTCTTTATA
>URVO01000030.1 GCA_900551335.1 uncultured Phascolarctobacterium sp. | reverse complement strand
CCTTTTCTAGAATTGAGATATTATGGGACCACGGAATTTGTGCAGATACCGTCTGCACAAATCCACGATTCGGATAAGTCTCGGCGAATTTTGCCATGTATTTCAGATTACGGACAGAATATCCCTTGCTCTCTGGAAAGGCCACACGAATATCGGCAGCAAGATTATCAATAAACTTGTTACCCCATGCTTTATGCTCATTGATCACACAACCAATATCATAGTAAAGAAGCAGCATATCTGCATTCACATGAACTGCTGCACGATACTGGGCGGCCTTGATCTCTCTTTTAATATTTTCGATAATGGAGATATACTCCGGTGTATTCATCAGCACACGCGTCGCCTCACTTTCTTACACTTCTTTTCCTTACTTAATTATTCTCTTTTCCCCTCACCGCTCCGTCTGCACGTCAAAGCTCTTGCCGTCCGTCGTCACGGTGATGCTGCCGTGGTCAAAGGTCGTCAGTGCCTTCGCACCACTCTGCTTAAGCCTGCCCAAAACATCCTTATTCGGATGATGGAAAATCTCAAAGGGACCGCAGCTGATGAGTGCATACTTTGGCTTAACTGCCTGCACAAACTGCCAGATAGACGACGTCTGGCTGCCGTGATGCCCCACCTTGAGCACATCTGCCTGCAGCTTGGAGCCATATTTCTGCACCAGCGCGCCCTCCACGCCCTTTTCCGCGTCACCGGTAAGCAGCATCTTGAAATCGCCATAATGCAGCATCATGACCAGGCTGGTATTGTTGATGTTCTTATACAGCTTCTTATCAAGAAAATCTCCCGGCGCCAAAACCTCGAGATAATAATTCTGCCCCAGCTTCACTGTATCACCGGCCTTCAGGACGCGGTTATTATATATGCCTGCGCGCAAATCCTCGTGCAGCTTCACGGACGTAGCAAAATTATTGTTGGGATAGCCGCTGTCATAAATATTCTTCACGCTGTACTTACCGCGCACATACATAATATTGCCCATATGGTCCGAATGATGGTGGGTAACAATAACCGTATTGATACGCTTGACGCCAGCCTTGTCCAAGGCCTTCACCAAGGCGTCCTTGCCGCCGTTGTCGCTCACCCTGCCGTCCTTAGACTTTCTCGCGCGGCTGTCGCCCACGTCGACCATCACCGTCTGCTTGCCGTCCTGCAGCAGCAGCGCATCTCCCTGGCCGATGTTGAGCATGGTAATCCGCAGCTTGCCTGCCGGCAAGCTTTTACCGGCATCCTCCTGCTGCAGCACCGCAGGCAGCTTCTGCTTCACCTGCGCCTTGACGCTCTCGCTGTGTGGCTGATAGAAAATGTTATAGGCAAAAAGCGCAATGACAAACGCTACCACTATTTGACAAATAAGCTTTATTTTTTTCATATACTGCTCCCTCTATATAATGTAACTATCTTTAGATTATACCACAAAAAGCAAAAAGCGTACATAGTTTTAGCTACATACGCTTTGTTTACTTTATATGTTTCTCATATCAAAGAGCTTATACTACACCTCTGACGTCCAAGAACGTGGAGAAGGTTATAGATGCGAGCAAAATTTTCTAAGCGTACTAGAGGTACGCTTAGAAAATTTTGTGAAGCAGATGTGACCTTATACACGGTCTTACTTTTTCGGCGTAATCGCAAACACGCGCACCGGCAGCCCCGTCGCCCCTTCAATACGCGGCCATGCAGCCACCAACAAGGCTCCGGCCGGTGCCACCTTATCCAGATTTGCCAGCACCTCGATCTGCACCTTGCCCTGGCTCAGCACGTAGCGCTCGCACGCCAGGTCGCCAGCCTTCGCCGCTTCCACAGAGGCGTCCGTATCCAGCGTTTCGTGACCGTTGGCGGCAGCGTGACGTTCCTCATAAATATATTGCAATGCAGGCAGAGACCAGCCGGGGAAGTTCTCGCTGCCATCTGCAGCGATACCGCTGAGCTTGTCCATATCCGGCCAGTTCTTATACCAGTCAGTACGCAGCGCCACAAACGCGCCCTCAGGAATTGCGCCATATTGCGCCTCATATTCCTTGATATCCTCCACAGTCACCGCATAATGCACATCCTGCGCCACCTTCGCTGTAATATCAATCACGCACAGCGGAAACAGCAGATGTCCGGCGCCAAACGCCTCGGACAAAGCCTCGCCCTTAGCAAAATGTCCCGGGAAGTCGATATGCGTGCCATACTGGCCCGGGAACTTGAAGGTCTGAATCAGGCACTCCAGCATCGGGTTGCCCCAGTCGAAAACCGTCTTAGCCACCTCTACGGAGCCTTCCGGAATCCCGGCCCACACCGGACTGTCATTATTCATAGAATGCGACAGCTCCACCCACGCATACGCGTCCGACTGCAATTCATTCAATACATTCCAAAGCTTATACATAATAATCCCCCTCAAACTCTCTCTATTTATCCGGCAAGCACTATTGCCTACCTTAGTAGTGGGATTATTATATCATCCGTTCATGCTTTTGTAAACAAAAAACGACTTGCATTGATTATCTCAACACAAGTCGTAAATTTTGTTACAAAGCTATTTGTTCTGCACGTGTAATTGCTTCAAAGCCTGCTGAGCAGCGTGCTGCTCCGAGTCCTTTTTGGAGTGGCCCTGGCCTTTGCCAATGACCTTGCCCTCAAAAATTACCTCCGAGGTGAACACCTTATTATGCTCAGGTCCCGAGCTTCCTAAAAGCCTGTAGGTAATCTCCACCTCGCCATCGCGCTGCAGATACTCCTGCAAACGTGTTTTGTAGTCGTTGAAGATACCATGGCGGCAGATATAGTCTATCTCCGGCTGCATCAGTCCCAGCAGGTAGGTGCGTGCCACCTCCATGCCCTGGTCCAGATATACCGCGCCCAGCACAGACTCGAAGGCATCTGCCAGAATGGAAGGACGCTCACGGCCGCCGGTAAAGTCCTCGCCCCTGCCCAGCTTGAGATAATCGCCCAAATGAATCTTTTTGGCATATTCAAAGAGCGAAATCTCACAGACAAGATGCGCGCGCAGCTTCGTCAGCTGACCTTCTGCCAGCTCAGGAAAATTATTATACATGTATGTGCTCACAATAATGCTGAGCACGGAATCACCCAAAAACTCAATCCGCTCGTTATGCTGCGGTTTAGGATGCTGTTTAGCTTCATGGGCATAAGATGTATGGGTCAGAGCCATATCAAGCAGCTCTAAATCATGCATTTGCACACCCAGCGCCTGACAGAAGCTCTGCAGCTGCTGTTTACGTGTTTCCTGCATATCTCAACCCTACTTCTTAGTCAACATATTTTTTGAAAACGATGGAAGCGTTATGACCGCCAAAGCCCAGGTTATCGCTCAGTGCAACATTAACAACCTTTTCGCGAGCTACGTTCGGTACATAATCCAGATCCAGCGGACCTTCCGGATCATCAAGATCCTTATCCTGATAATTGATGGTCGGCGGAATGATGTTGTTTTCAATGGTCATAACGGTAGCAATAGCTTCAACGCCGCCGGCAGCACCCAGCAGATGGCCGATCATGGATTTGTTGGAGCTGATGCACAGTTCATAAGCATGCTCACCGAATACCTTCTTGAAGGCAATGGTCTCGCCCAGGTCATTACGGTGGGTAGAGGTGCCATGAGCATTGATATAGTCAACCTCTTCCGGTTTAACGCCAGCGTCAGCAACTGCTGCAGCGATGCAGGCAGCCGGAGTTTCGCCGGTCGGATCCGGAGCGGTGATATGATAAGCGTCGCAGTTCATAGCGAAGCCAGCCAGCTCAGCGTAGATATGTGCGCCACGAGCCTTAGCATGCTCCAGCTCTTCGAGAACCAGCACGCCGGCGCCTTCGCCCATAACAAAGCCATCACGCTTTTTGTCGAACGGGCAGGATGCAGCCTGCGGATTTTCGTTGTTGGTGGACAGAGCCTTCATGTTAGCAAAGCCAGCAATAGCAATCGGGGAAACAGCTGCTTCAGTGCCGCCAGCCAGCATTACGTCAGCGTCGCCATATTGGATGCTGCGCAGAGCATCACCGATGCAGTTGGTGCCGGTAGCGCAAGCGGTTACGATAGCAGTGTTAGGACCTTTCAGGCCGGTTGCAATAGCAATCTGGCCAGCGGACATGTTCGGAATCTCCATCGGGATGAAGAACGGGCTGATTTTGGAAGGGCCTTTGGAACCCAGCTTCAGGGATTGCTCCAGGAAGGTGTGGATGCCGCCAATGCCGCTGCCAACGCAAACGCCGCAACGCAGGGGATCTTCTTTGGTCATATCCAGCTTAGCGTCCTCGATAGCCAGCTTAGCAGCAGCAACTGCAAAGTGGGTTACGCGGTCCATGCGTTTGCCTTCTTTTTTGTCGATGAAAGCGGTGTAGTCAAAATCTTTAACCTCACCAGCAATTTTTACGTTGAAATCAGTAGTATCAAATTGGGTAATAGGGCCAATGCCAGATTTACCAGCAACCAGATTGCTCCAGAATGCTTCCTTACCGATACCGATAGGAGTTACAGGGCCAACGCCAGTTACTACAACTCTTCTTTTACTCAAAATAGTTCACCTCGTACTTAAATTTTTGCAACTTCTTCTTTTATGCGCCTGAAAATTTCTTTTACAGGCAGGATTTCTTTAATCTTCCACATATTGGCACCGGTGAAGACCAGGCCGGTTTCCACATCACCCTGCTGTGCACGTGTCAGCGCTCTGATGATGCAGAAGCTGTGCGTGCAGTGCTTCAGGCACAAATCACAGGTAGTGGGTTTGGGAGCTCTATTTTCTAAAGACAACTGTGCAAAGGGATTGCGGATAGCGCGGCCCTTATAGCCGACAGGACTGTCGATCTGCACAACATCTTCTTTAGTCATTTTTAAATAAAATTCTTTTAAAGCAGGTGCGCCGTTGGATTCCTCGCTGGCAGCAAATCTGCTGCCCATCTGCACACCGCTCGCGCCCAGCTTTATCAGCTCTGCGACATCCTCGCCGCAAACTGCACCGCCGGCAGCAATAACAGGTATATTAACGGATTTAACAATCTCCGGAAGTATCTCTTTAATAGATTGCTGGGTTCCAAGATGACCGCCAGCCTCCGTGCCCTCTACAACAATTGCAGATGCACCAAGCTTTTCGGAAATCTTAGCCAGCTTAACAGAAGAAACAATAGGCACAACCTCTACGCCATATTTGCGTCCGACGGCAAAAATATCTCTTGAAAAACCGGCGCCGGCTACGATTACGTCTATTTTTTCTTGTGCGGCAGTAGTGATAAGGCCTAAAAATTCTCTTGCAGCAAACATAGCATTGATACCAATGATGCCTTTGCCACCGGTCAGCTTACGTGCCAGACGGATTTCAGTACGAAGCTCCTCAAAGCTCATACCAGATGCGGCAATAAGACCAACACCGCCTTCCTTAGCTACAGCAGCTGCCAGTCGGGCTGTAGACAGCCTGATAGCCATGCCTCCTTGAACAATCGGTACTTCTGCAACAAGCTTACCGATTTTAAGCACTGGTAGTTTCAACAAATATCCCCCATTTCAGGACTATAGCAGCTTGTGCCAGGGGACCGGCACGGTCCCCTAAACATAAGCCGGTAAAGCATTATTTTTCTTCATCCAGCAGCTTAACTGCGTCAGCTACAGTGCGGATTTTTTCAGCTTTTTCGTCAGGAATTTCAACGCCGAATTCCTCTTCGAAAGCCATGATCAGTTCAACGATGTCGAGGGAGTCAGCGCCGAGGTCATCGATGAAAGCGGATTCCATCTTAACGTCGTCAGCATCAACGCTCAGTTGTTCAACAGTGATGTCTCTTACTTTTTCGAAAGTGCTCATTACGATTCACCTCCTTCCAATGATAAGTTTTGGGCTTGCCTAAAAACAGGCCCCCTATTACATTACCATACCACCGTCGACATGTAAAGTCTGTCCGGTAATATAATTGGCGTCATCACTCACGAGGAAGACAACAGCCTTGGCAATATCGGCAGTTTCACCCAGTTTGTGTAAGGGTATAGAGTTCAGCATACCTTCAACAACCTTGTCGGAGAGTACACTGGTCATATCAGTTTGAATAAAGCCAGGAGCTACAGCATTGACGTTGATGCCACGTGCAGCAACCTCCTTAGCTACGGATTTGGTAAAGCCAATTACGCCAGCCTTAGCAGCAGCATAGTTAGCCTGGCCTGCGTTGCCCATCAGGCCAACGACAGAGCTGATGCTGACAATTTTGCCAGCCTTTTGCTTCATCATGTATTTTACAGCAGCCTTGGTGCAGTTGAATACGCCCTTCAGGTTGGTGGTGAGAACAGCGTCCCAGTCCTCCTCCTTCATGCGCATCAACAGGCCGTCGCGGGTGATACCAGCGTTGTTCACGAGGATATCAATGCGACCAAACTCCTTGACTACAGTGTCAACCATAGCAGTTGCAGCTTCGTTGGAAGAAATGTCTGCCTGTACTACGAAAGCCTTGCGGCCCATAGCCTCGATTTCAGCAGCAACCTCCTTAGCAGCAGCCTCGCTACCAGCGTAGTTTACAACAACGTCAGCGCCTTCAGCAGCCAGAGCCAGTGCGATAGCACGGCCGATGCCGCGGGATGCGCCGGTTACGAGAGCTTTCTTACCTTCAAGTTTCATAACTTATTCCTTTCAAATTCACGAAATGATTATAGCACATCATCTGCTTCAAAAATGCTCCTAGGAGTACTAGGTGTACGCCGTCGTCGCATTTTTTCGCATCTGACGCACTCTAATCATTTTGCTTATATTAAAAATTATTTTCCAAGAGCAGCGAGAGTTTTCTCCAGGCTTTCCGCGTCTTCTACATTGAGAGCGGTCATGCCTTTAGCAATCTTCTTGGTGAAGCCGGTCAGAACCTTGCCCGGGCCAACCTCTACGAAGGTGTCTACGCCGCCGGCAACCATGTTGCGTACGCTGGTTTCCCAGAGAACAGGCATAGCAGCTTGTTTAACGAGCAGCTTTTTGATTTCTTCGCCGCTGGTAACCTCTTGAGCAGTTACGTTAGCAACAACAGGGATGGTGATGTCTTTAATTTCAATCGGAGCCAGAACCTCTGCCAGACGGTCAGCAGCCGGCTGCATCAGAGTGCTGTGGAAAGGAGCACTTACGGGCAGCAGCACAGCGCGTTTTGCACCAGCAGCCTTCAGAGCCTCGATAGCTTTATTTACAGGGTTAACTGCACCAGCGATAACAACCTGGCCAGGGCAGTTGAAGTTTACAGCCTGCACTGCTTCGCCGGATTCAGCTTCAACGCTGCGGCAGATTTCTACGATTTTGTCGCTGTCCAGACCGAGAATAGCAGCCATGCTGCCTTCGCCTACAGGAACAGCCTCTTGCATGAACTGGCCGCGTTTGTTAACAATGCGTACAGCATCAGCAAATTTCAGAGCACCGGTGTTTACCAGAGCGCTGTATTCGCCCAAGCTGTGGCCGGCAGCGATATCGCAGCTCAGGCCATGCTCCTTCAATACTGCTGCACAAGCAGTGCTGGCAGTCAGGATTGCCGGCTGAGTGTTAGCAGTCAGCTTCAGGTCTTCAGCAGGGCCTTCGAAGCACATTTTGCTGATGGAGTAGCCAAGAGCATCATCTGCCTCTTCAAAAATTTGTTTTACAACAGGATATTCATCATAGAATGCTTTGCACATGCCAACGGTTTGAGAACCTTGGCCGGGGAATACGAATGCAATCTTGCTCATAGTGTAATTTACCTCACTTTCGAAGTTACAATTAAAATTTACAACTAATCTATCTAAGGTAAACAAGAAGCAGATGGATGCTTATTGTTTGCCTATTACTTGCTCCATTTCAGGACAATGGCAGCCCAGGTCAAGCCAGCGCCAAAGCCGTCGAGGATAATATTGTCACCCTTCTTCAGCACGCCGGCCTTCTGTGCTTCGCACAGAGCGATAGGAATAGATGCAGCGGAGGTGTTAGCGTATTTGTCTACGTTCACCCAAACCTTCTCCATAGGCATCTTCAGACGCTTAGCAGCGGAGGTGATGATGCGGTAGTTAGCCTGATGCGGGAACAGCATATCCAGCTCCTCCGGCTTCATGTTGGCATTAGCCAGCGCACGTTTCGCAGTTTTGCCCATGATCTGGATAGCGAATTTGAAAACCTCCTGGCCGTTCATATGAATGGTGTGATCATTTTGCGCCACAGTTTCTTCGCTAGCCGGGTTGCGGCTGCCGCCTGCAGGCTGCAGCAGATATTGGCCGCCATTGCCGTCAGCACCCATGTCGATGCCCAGCACACCATAGCCGTCCTCAACCTCACCGATTACAGCAGCACCAGCGCCGTCACCGAAAAGCACGCAGGTGTTGCGGTCAGTCCAGTTCATGATGCGGGACAGGGTTTCTGCACCGATAATCAGGATTTTGTTATAAAGGCCGCTCTTAACCATCTGGCTTGCTACTGCCAGGCTGTAAACAAAGCCGCTGCAGCCAGCAGCCAGGTCGAAAGCAGCTGCATTTTTTGCACCCAGGCGAGCCTGTACCAGGCACGCGGTAGACGGGAAAATGTAATCGCTGGAAGCAGTACCTACGATAACGAGGTCCAGCTCTTCAGGAGCTACGCCAGCGTCCTTCAGCGCTTCCATAGCAGCGTTATATGCCAGATCAGAGGTTGCTTCCTCAGGAGCAGCGATATGACGCTGTTTGATACCGGTACGCTCAGTAATCCACTGGTCACTGGTCTCTACGATTTTTTCCATGTCTGCATTAGTGATAATTTTTTCAGGAACATAATGTCCCACACCTAAAATACCAACAGATCTTGTCATTTATCTATTTCCTCATTTCTTTTCACTTGATTCAGCAATCTTCGTTTTGATGATACTAACTACATCCTGCTCGGCAAAGTCCATAGCTACGTGAATCGCATTAGTGATGGCCTTCGCCTTCGAGCTGCCGTGACAGATGATAAACGGAGCGCGGATGCCTAAAAGCAATGCACCGCCATATTCTGCCGGGTCAAGACGCTTCTTGAGTCCCTTTAATGCGGGCTTGATTAAAAGTCCGCCCAGCTTAGCAAGCAGGCCGCCGTTCATAATCGCGTCCTTCATCAGCGTCATAATCGCCTTTGCCAGACCTTCGCCAAACTTCAGCACAACGTTGCCGACAAAGCCGTCGCAGACAACCACATCTACGTTACCCTTGTTGATGTCGCGTCCCTCGACGTTACCGATGAAGTTAATCGTCGGCTCCTGCTTCAGCAGCGGGTAAGTTGCCAGCGCCTGCTCGTTACCCTTAGTTTCTTCTTCACCGATGTTCAAAAGTCCTACCTTCGGCTGAGAAATTTTTAAAATTTTTTCTGCGTACACCGTACCCATGACTGCACTTTGTACCATGTGCTCAGGTTTGGCGTCTACCTTAGCGCCACTATCTAAAACAACGGTAGTGCCCTTCAGGCTGGGAATCGGCGTTGCGATTGCCGGTCGTTCCACACCCTTGATGCGGCCTACGCAAAAAAGCGCTGAGGCAACAGCAGCACCAGTGCTGCCGGAGGAAACAAGGGCATCACATTCCTTGTTTCGCAATAATCTTGCTGCAACTACGATAGAAGCATCCTTTTTGGACTTTACTGCAATAGCAGGGTGCTCGTCCATCGCAATTACCTCACTGGCATGATGAATAGTAATCTTTGGATTCTTGTCTGCACCGTACTTTACGAGCAGCTCACGGATTATCTTTTCATCGCCAACCAAAACAGTTTCGCAGCCATATTCCTTCACAGCATTGACTGCGCCTAAAACAAGCTCCTTAGGACCGTAATCAGTCCCCATAACATCTACGGCGATTTTCATGCTTCCTGCTCCCTTTCATGCTTCGTTCGTTCATCTAGGGACACAATAATATACTTGGCCCGGAAGACTTCTTCGTTGTTATTTTTCACTGAAACAAAAATATAAAATCTGTCCATGCGGCGGTGAGTAACCACAGCACGCGCCACCAAAGTAGCACCTGCATTGACGGGCATCTTATATTTTACATTGCCTACGGCAGTCAGAGCATATTCCGCATCCACTACGGCCAGCGCCAGCGTATTCGCCATCGCGAAAAGATAATAGCCTCTCGCAATGCCTGTGCGCTCCAGCACCATATCCTGCGTAATCTTCAGCGTAGAAATGCCGATTTTGTTCAGCTCCAGATCAAGCAGCTCGCCCACGATATCCTTCTTGTCAATCGCACGCACCTTGGTCTGCGCATCCTCTGCCATAGTACGAGTTCTGGCACGCAGCTCCGGAATTC
>URVO01000029.1 GCA_900551335.1 uncultured Phascolarctobacterium sp. | reverse complement strand
TAGCCACGCCGTCGAGCACAACGGGCACCTTCATAGCCGCAGCCTGCAAAATGCCGCCGGCCATCGCCGTGCGCACCATCTCGTCCTGCACGTCTGCCAGACAGCCGAAGCCTAACAGACCGAGGCCGCTCTCACGCACCAGCTCCTGCACCAGAGCTGCGCCCTCCTCCAGCGCGTCCTCCTCCGTCTCCGAGGTAACAACCAGCGCCACACAGCGACCGCCGGTCTCTGCCGCCAGCACATTCACCGGCCATTTGGCATCAATAATTTTGCCAGCCTGTTCCGCCTCCGCGATAGAGCACCACACGAGCAGGTCACGCTTGGGATAATCAAGGTCCTGCTTCTCATAAACGCCCAAAATGCCGCAGTAGCGCGAGGTCATCTCCTCCAGCTTCGCTAAGCTGCCCACAGGCTTAATCAGATTGTCAAAGCGCGTCTGCGCCAGCTTGACGCAGCCCTTGTCGATAGGAACAATCTTGGCAATAATTTCTTCTATATGCATGGTAAAATTCTCCTTTAAATCATATACGTCGCCAGCATCAGATAAACAACGACGCCGCACTCCGTCAAAAAGCCGTAGGTGTCACCCGTCAGGCCGCCCAGCTGACCGCTGAGGAAATGCGCAATGCCCTGGCAGATAACAAACGTTGCTGCTGCCGTATAAAGATAGGGCAGACCGCACGCTGCCACCAGCGCAATGCACAGCGCAAAGGCTATATAGGTATAGGCAGGCTTCGCATAGGCCTTAAACATATGCCCAATGCCCGTCTTGCGTGCATACTTATAATTCACGATATAAGTCACCATAAAGGTACGCGTCGCCACAAACAGCGCCACCAGCACCAAGGTCAGCTTTGCGGGAGGCAGTGTTGTGTATGCCGCCACCTTCAGCAGAACGAGGCAGACCAGCGCAATCACGGCATTCGAGCCAACGTGGCTGTCCTTCATAATCTCCAGCATACGCTCACGGTTACGCGCGCTGAACACGCCGTCCGACGTATCCATGAAGCCATCGTACATCAACGCGCCGATAATTATCAGCTCCGCCAGCACCAGCATCACCGCACGCATCAGCGCCGGCGTATGCAGATAAACCAGGCCGTAATTGACCGCGCCCATGAAAACGCCCATCACCAGGCCTACGAGCGGAAAGTACGGCACGCTACGGCTGAAATCGTCATCATGCCAGTCTGTACGGTTAGAAAAACGAATACGCGTCAAAAACTCCAGACAAGTTACAAAATCACGCATCTTCTCACCTGCTCAAATGATTATAAACATCAAGGGCCGCCTGCAAAATCACGATGGCCAGACTTGCACCCGTGCCCTCGCCCAAGCGCATACCTGCATCGACAATCGGCAGCAGCTGTAAAATCTCCAGCATCTTTTTATGCGAAATATCGCTGCTCAAATGCGAGCACAGCATATAATTGCGGCATTCAGGATAGAGGCCGTAGGCCAGCAGCGCAGCAGCAGTCGCATTCACGCCGTCCACCATCACCGGTACGCGGCGGCGCGCAGCGCCGATAATCACGCCGGCCAGTCCGGCATGGTCATAGCCGCCCACCTTGCAGAGCACATCCATCGCATCGCCCTGCACCGGCTTATTCTTCTCCAGGCCGTCGATAACAACCTGACGCTTAATTTTCATGCGTTCATCATTAATACCGCTGCCACGGCCAACGGTCAGCAGCGGATCAACGCCGAGATAAGCACTCACAATCGCTGAGGTCGATGTTGTATTGCCAATGCCCATCTCGCCGGTGTAAAGCAGATTATAGCCCTGGTCAATGCAAAGCTCCGCCATCTCCATGCCAACCTTGAGGCCGGCCTCTGCCTGCTGGCGCGTCATCGCCGGTCCCTGCGTAAAGTCATTCGTGCCCCACGCCACCTTCTTCTGGTAAACCTTCGGCAAATCGCTGAGATCAAACGCCGTGCCTGCGTCGCACACGAATACATCAGCCTGCGCATGACGCGCCAGCACCGTTGCACCTGCCGTACCGCGCATATAGCCGTTAATCATCTGGCGCGTAACCTCCTGCGGATAAGCACTCACGCCATACTTCGCAATACCATGGTCGCCGCACATCAGCACCATCGCACTCTTCAGCTTCTCGGGCAGCTTGCCGCCGGTCATACCGGCGAACTGTGCCACCATCTCCTCCAGCTTGCCCAAATTGGCAGCCGGTTTATCCATCTTCGCAAAGCCCTCGTGTACAGCCTGCATACTCTGCACGTCCAGCGCCGGGATTTTAATTTCTTCCATCTTCTT
Organism: uncultured Phascolarctobacterium sp.; assembly: GCA_900551335.1. Classification (GTDB taxonomy): domain Bacteria; phylum Bacillota; class Negativicutes; order Acidaminococcales; family Acidaminococcaceae; genus Phascolarctobacterium_A. The sequence goes on along the minus strand of URVO01000029.1, from coordinate 7,978 downwards.
ACTCCTCGTCCTCAAACTTAAATGCCAGCTTCTTCACATCGACAGCCTGGCCTGCAATGCAGCAATAAACATGGTCTGCCGCCTGCGCCACCTTCTGGTTCACCCAGCCTGCAAGATCGCGGTATTCGCGCGCCATGAGATTGTCGGGCACAATGCCGTCGCCAACCTCATTCGTTACGAAAACAACAATCTTGCCGCAAGCCTTGGCAGCGGCGACGAGCTTATCAATCTCGTCCAGCACAAAGCCGCAGCGCGATAAAAAGTCGCCATGCACAGCCACCTTGCCATACATCAGGTTCGTCATATACATCGTCAGACAGTCGAACAGCACCGCGCCTGTCTCCTCGCCTAAGCTCGCGAAAACCTCCTCCGCATGATAAGGCGCCTCATGATTCACCCAGCGTCCGTCACTGCGGCGTTCAACGTGCAGACGAACACGCTCCGCCATCTCCTTGTCTAAAATCTCAGCAGTCGCTATGTAGTCGCATTTGGGAGAATAGTGCAGCACATAGCGCTCGGCAAACTCGCTCTTGCCACTGCGTGCACCACCTGTAACTAAAACTAATCTACCAGCCAATTTGTAACCTCCCTTCTAACATAAAAAAATCTCCCGGCAACGCGGGAGACTCCGATAGGCAGAGCAAAGCTCTGCCTCTATATTTTATTTTGTGCGTGCGAAAGCCAGCCCATCTCCCGTAGGCCCATGACTTCGTAACAGGCAGGTCTCCTGGCTTAGCTTCGCTGCCCACAGCGCCTTCCCAACTTGCGTCAGTGACATAATTGCCTGGGCTCCACTTACAGTAGCGGGACTGCTCCGGATTCACACCGGTATTCCCTTTTCAGCAATGACCTTGATCATTGCACCTGTCAAAAAAATTTCCAGTAATATATATTCTACACGGAGGCGGAAAATCCTGCTAGGGAGAAGGAAAAGTTTGACATATCCTTTTTAAAAATATTCGTTTACATACGTTCTTGCCTTCGGCAAGAACTCGTCGAGCAGCTGCAGCTTCTCCGTATCGCGGCAGTCGATTAAGCCTGCCTCCCGCAGCTCGCCTGCGCTGAACGTGCCAAAGTACAGCTGCGTGAAAGCACCGACGCCCATGGAAACCTCCGGCACAGCCTGCACAGCCTGCGTCTGCACTCTGCCGTCCGCAAGCTGCACCTCCAGCGTCACGCCGCCCAAAAGCTTATCCGTAACCTGCAGCACCACGCTGCCCTTGAGCGCAGCACTGACGTTTTCCAGCTGCTCCAGCGCCAGCTTCACGTTCAGGCAGCGCGCCATCATAAACGGCGCCACGCTGCCCGTAACGCTCTGGTCATTAAAATGCAGATATGTCTTATCCCACGGCTCTGCCAGCCAGCTCAGCTCCTGCGCCGAGCTTTGGTGCGTCGCCGCAAACTGCAGCAGACGGTTCTTCGCCTGCGCGTCCTCTGCCAGCAGCTCATGCACATGGAATACGCCTGCACTGATGGTGTACAGCATATAGCCGACGTTTGCGCCCTCACGCTGACACACAGCACAGAGCACGCCCTCCTGCGCGTGCACCGTAAGCAGCTTCTGCCACTGCTCGTCGGAGCGTACAGGAACGCCGTTCACGTCACGCAGGCAGCTTGCATACAGAGGCGCAAGCAGCTCCGCCGCCAAGGGCACGCGCTTCACCGTCAGCCTTACGTCTACGCGCGGCAGCGTCAGCGAGGCCAAGGGCAGCTTATACGCGTGACGATAATAGCAGTAGCTGAATTCATACGGCAGATAAATACCGGCAAAAATCGGCATCAGCGTCACGAAGTTCACGCCCTGCGCCCGCAGCGACGCCAGCGTCGTCTGCAGCAGCGGCTTAACGATATGCGCACCGCGCGCCTCCGGCGCCGTCGCCACGCCCACCAGATAGGGCACAAGCTGCTCCGCTCCGCGCACGCGCAGACGGTAGGGATTGACATGCACCATCGACTTGAGCTGCTCCTCCTCGTCGAACGCACCCATAACTATATTCTGCTGACAGCAATATTGCGTAAAATAATATTGAAAGAAAGGCTCCTGCCGTTTCTCAAAGCAGTAATCCCACAGCTCCTCGACCTGAGGCAGCTGCTCCCTGCTGACAACCGTGTACTTCATTATTTGCTCACCCGATAATAACGTTATACTTCTTCACCATGAACTCAGGATGCAGCGCTTCCTTCGCTGCTCGCAGTCCCGGCTTGCCCATATCCTCCTCACGGTTCAGATATTTCACATCCGTCCACGCATGCGCCGCAAACTCTTTTGTAATCGCCGTGTACAGGCCGCGCACATCATGGTTGGCCTTCTCGACGTGCAGCACCGCTGTATCATCATTAATCTTCTTGCCAAAGCTGAACGCCTGAATCTTGCCGTCGAAGCGGATAGCGCCACCGCGCAGCTCCAGCTGCTCAAAGCTCAAAAAGGCCTCCTGAATCGCATACTTTTCGCACAGCAGCGAGCTGTCCTCATGCATATGCTCATCGCACCACTGCTCGCCAAAGTTCAGGCATTCCATCATATTGTCCAGCGTAATCGGCTCATAGGTATAATCAGGATGCGCCTTCACGAACGCGTTATAATGGTTCTTCTGGCCGTGCAGCTTGCGTCCGGACAGCGTCGCCAGCTTCTCCTGCAGATAAACATAATCCCAGTTATCACGGTCTTCAACGAAGGTCAGCTCCGGCATAACGCGCTCGAAGCGCTCCTTCGTAAAATCATAGATGCCGTGCATCTCAAACGGTTGGCCGCCGTGCTCCTCGCGCAGCTCCTGCATCAGCAGCGGCAAATCCTCATCGCGGCCGCCGAACGGCTGGATATAAAAATCAACATCGTTGCGCTTAACCTTCAGCAGCAGAAAATCATGCGCCTGCGCCCAATAAATATGATAGCAGTCACGCCATACAAACAAATTAGAAAAGGCGCACTCGCTGCCATATTGATGCGCTTTCGATATATAGCTTTCAAACAAAGGCTTCTGTGCCAATGTTACTGGTTTAAATTCTAAAATCTGGATAACCCCCTAAAATTAACTTTAACGTCAGTATATTATATCACACCTGCATCTGCTTGCGGTGAATTCACCGCACTTTTAACAGGAACTTCACAAACGGAGAACTGTTTTCTTTTAGCTATCATAAGGTATTTTGGCTCTTTTGTAAAGTACGCACTTTAAGGCAACTAGGTTACCAAAACGAAACTAGAAAAGGAGCCCCTCCACTGAGAAGCTCCTTTGAGCAAATCAAAGCTTTCTTATGCGCAAAAATACCTGCCGTGCCAGCCAAATGCCGATAAACGCGGTCACCAGCTGCGGCACGCTCATGCCGAACATAATCGTCTTGCGCAGCGCCGGATTCGGCAGCGCCACAATATTCACCACGCACCAGGCAGCCACGCCCATGAGCACAGCCTTCGCCAGCGGCGGCAAAAAAAGCGCTAGTCTGTGATTAGCGGAAAAAAGCTGCAGCAGTACAACGAACAGCACATTTCCTGCCCAAATGACGGGAATGAGCAGCGGCAGCAGCACCTGCCCCTGCAGATATGCCGTAAGCGGCAGCAGCAGAGCCAGCAGCAAGGCTGTGACCAGACCGCTGAGCCTCCAGGTCAGGACCAGCATCATGTGCACCAGCGAACCTATCACGAAAGTCGATACAGGCTGCGGCAGCGGCAAAACCAGCCGCACAGCCTGCAAGGCCAACGCCAGCGCAATGAGCATTGCTCCTCGCGCCAGCCTTCTGTTATTCATGATGAGCAGGGCACTCCTTTGCTACGAAATCCATGTAAGCAGTCTGCAGCTTCTGTACCAGCTCGCCCGGCTTGCCATCTGCAACAAAGCTGCGGTCAATCTTCGTCACCGGCATAAACTCGCAGCGCGGGCCGCAGATGAACGCCTCGTCTGCCTTCAGCGCAAACTCCTTATCAAAGGCACGCTCAATAATCTGCAGGTCGAGGTCCTTCGACAGACGCTCTACCAGCAGGCGGCGCGTAATATTTTTGTGGATAAATTTATCCTGCGGATGCGTCCAAAGCACGCCGTCCTTATAAATGAAGAAGCTTGCTTCGGTAGCTTCAGTAATCTTGCCGTCGCGCACGAACAGCGCATCAAAGGCTCTGCCGACAGCAGCCTTCTGCTTAGCCAGCACCTCCGGCATACGGTTCAGCGTATTGACATCGCATCTAGCCCAGCGGTCATCCTCCACCGTGATGATGTTCACGCCCTTAGCGCGCTTCTCAGCCAGCGCCGCACGGTCCACCGGCACAGTGTACATCGTCAGATGCGGAATGCTCGGCTCCGGATAAGCCAGGCCATAAGCACCGCTGCCACGCGTAACCTGCGTATAAACCTCGCAGTCCTGCTCGCCGGTTTCAGCCAGCAGGCTTTCATGGAACTCCACCAGCTCCTCAATCATGTATACGCCGGGAATTTTCATAGCAATAACAGAATCAAAAAGATTGTTCATGTGCGGCAGCAGCGCAAAGCAACGTCCGTTGTAAACCGGCACGATTTCGAAAACGCCGTCGCCAAAATTATGGCCGCGGTCATTAACATCAACAAAGGCCTCCTGCTCCGGCATAACCTCGCCATCAACCAGCACTAATTTTTCTTGCATTTCACTCATATGAATTCCTCCATCATTCCGCCAGCGGCGAAACCTCTTTATTTTAGTAAAAAAATCACCTTACGGTCACATATTCCCGCCATTTTATTGTATAATAAAATTATAAGATAAAGCACAGGATATACTATATTATTATACACCATGTCTGCTGCTTTTGGCAAAATTTATCGTAAAGGAGCTACGCAATGTCCCATCTACCAACTATCATCACCGACCTGAGTATGATTCTGCTCGTCGCCGGTATCACTACAATTCTTTTTAAAAAGATTAACCAGCCCCTGGTCCTTGGTTATATCGTCGCCGGCTTCATCACAGGACCAAACTTCAACTTTTTTCCGACCATAGCAGACAGCACGAATATCAACGCCTGGTCCGAAATCGGCGTTATCTTCCTGCTCTTCGCCCTCGGCCTGGAGTTCAGCTTTTATAAGCTCAAAAGCGTCGGCGGCACTGCCGGCATTGCGACAGCCGTAGAAATCGGCGGCATGCTGCTCGTCGGCTACGCTGCAGGCTCGCTGCTCGGCTGGAACCATATGGACAGCCTCTTCCTCGGCGGTATGCTGGCCATGTCGTCCACGACAATTATCATCAAAGCCTTCGATGATTTAAAAATGCGTGCGCAACGCTTCACCGAGGTTGTTTTCGGCATCCTCATCGTCGAGGATATCGCAGGCATCATCATGATGGTGCTGCTCGCAACGCTGGCGGTAGCAACGACGAACGTGTCCTCTATCGAGCTGCTGCTCAGCATTGGCCGTCTGGCGTTCTTCCTCGTGCTCTGGTTCGTGCTCGGCATGTACCTCGTCCCCAGCTTCTTCAAGTGGGCGCAGCGCCTGATGAATGACGAAACGCTCGTCATCGTCGCTATCGGCCTGTGCCTCGGCATGGTTGTGCTGGCAACACACCTCGGCTTCTCCTCCGCGCTCGGCGCCTTCATCATGGGCTCGCTGATTGCCGAAGCACCCAACGCCGAAAAAATTGAGCATCTTATCGCGCCCATCAAAGACCTTTTCGGCGCTGTTTTCTTCGTCTCCGTAGGTATGCTGGTAAATCCGGCGCTGCTGCTGGAGCAGGCGCTGCCTATCTTCGTGCTCGTCGTAGCGACCATCATCGGCAAGCTTATTTTCTCCACGCTCGGCGTGCTGGCCTCCGGCAAAAGCCTGTCGACCTCTATTCACTGCGGCTTCAGCCTGGCGCAGATTGGTGAATTTTCCTTCATCATCGCCTCCCTGGGCATGAGCCTTGGCGTTATCAGCAGTTTCCTCTATCCGATTATCGTTGCCGTTTCTGTTATCACCACCTTCACCACGCCGTTCTGCATCACTGCTGCCGAGCCTGCCTATAACAAGCTGGTCAGCATCCTGCCAAAGCGTATCGTAAGCTGGCTCAACCGCTATACGGACAACGATGTAAGCACCGGCAAGGACAAGGACTGGAAGAACCTGCTCTATATTTATGTTATCCGTATGCTGATTTTCAGCACGCTGCTCTTGGCGGTTGCCATTGGCTCCAGCATGTATCTGCAGCCCTATCTGGCAGATACACTGAAGCTTCCCTATGCCAACATCATCACGGCAGCTCTCACGCTCATCATCATGGCGCCGATTCTGCGTGCCGTGCTCATCAACCGTGCAGGCAACGCCGATTTGTTCTCCAAGCTGTGGTTCAAAAAGCGTGCCAACCATCTGCCGCTGCTGATTCTGCTCTTTGGCAAAATGCTCATCGCCTCCGCTGCGATTTATTTCATCTTCAATACCATCCTCGGCCTGCATGGTCTGCTGGCCTGCCTCGGCGTGCTCATCGTCGGCTACGTGATTTCCACCTCCGACTGGCTCATGAGCGAATACCTGCGCATCGAATCGCGCTTCCTCGTAAATCTTAACGAAAAGCATATGCGCAAGCACCGCGAAGCCGCCGGCAACAGCGACAGTCAATGGTTCGACGAGGATTTGCAGCTTGCCTATTACATGGTAGAGGAAAACTCTCCGGTCGCAGGCAAGAGCCTCAAAACGCTTGACTTCCGCCAAAACTATGGCTGCAACGTGCTGCAGCTGTCCAATCCGCACCGCACGGTCGATATGCCGGGCGCAGAGCAGATTGTCACGAGCAACGACACACTGCTGGTCATCGGCACCGCTGCACAGCTGCAGATTTTTGACGGCGCTGTAAAGCAGCGCAAGCTTGGCGTGCAGCAACTGCAGCCGCCGCAAAGCCTGCGCCAGTTCATGCTCGCAAGCCATATGCAAAAGCCGGAGCAGCAGTTCCTGTCGCTGGCCATCACCATCGACAAGCATTCGCCGCTTTTAGGCACCTCGATGAAGGACGCACAGCTGCGTAACAAATGGAGCTGCCTCGTCATCGGCCTCGAGCGTGGCGCCTTCACCATCACCAACCCTCACGTATCGCTGACGTTTGAAGAGAACGATTTGCTCTGGATACTGGGCAAGCAAAAGATGATGAACACCTTAATTAGAGAAGAGATATTGTAAAATATACGCAACCGCCGCAGGTACAGCAAAAGCTGTGCCCACGGCGGTTTTATTATGCCTATTTATTTTTTCTTCACCAGACAGCGCTTTTTGAAAAAAGCAATGCCATAGCACAAAATCTCGTCATAATCATCACGGTATTCCTCAGCATACATGCGAGTATCCATTTGCTCCAGCGCCTTGGTACAGGCAACCTCCAGCTGTGCAAGCTCACGCGCGTACTTTGCTTCAAACACTGCCACGCGTCCATTCACCTGGTCATAGACAACTACATCACTGCGTCCCTCGCCATGCTCTTTATTGGAATCAACGGTATAACCGGCTCCGGCAAAAATGCCTGCTAAAAAGGCATGGTAAAAATCCTCTTTATAATCATGGTAGCTGATAGTCTTGCGCAGCAGCTTATTCAGCTCCTGTACCAGCGCTTCTTCATCTCCCTGCCACACAGCCGCAAACAATTTTTGTCTGTTCCAGCCGCGCGCATTATCAGCAAACCATTTCGCCACAGTCGACTCAAAAATGTCCTTGATTTCTGCATTAGGAATAACCAAAGCCGTCATTTTTTCCGGCAAAGCAGGCACATCACGCACTCGTGTCAAATATCCTGTGAGATACAACACGCTCCAAAGATTCTCCTCCGCAGCATGCAGATAATCATAAGTAAGGTTCTCGTCAATCTGCTGCAAAATATACCCGCCAGCCAGCAACGTCTCCAGCTTTTTCGTAATGTTCGTGCCGGAAAAGTCGATAAAGGAACGAATAATAGCATTATCGCTGGTATTCTTCCAATAGCTCGCAGGCTTGGCCGACGGATTATACTGCCAATCGCGCAGATAATTCATAACATCCCAAGGACAATATACATCGAA
>URVO01000028.1 GCA_900551335.1 uncultured Phascolarctobacterium sp. | reverse complement strand
ATTTTATGGCGAAAGCCTTTAATTTAAGGATTCGCAAAACAAGCTGACAAATGAAACAGAAGCAATGATACGCAGGCTGCTTTTGGAAAATAACGGTGTCGGTATATTAAAAATAAAAAAGCTATCGTACCCTCTCTGCCTGTTAGGAAGAGCAGTTCGACGTACTACCATTAGATAGTACGTCGAAAGGGGTACGATAGCTTATTTCTTCTTCCCAAGTCCGAGCATTTCATCCGGGAGCTGGGCTAGCAGGATGGCTGCGAAAACGAGGCAGCAGCCGAAAATTTCTCTGCTGCTCATGGCCTGACCAAGAATGAGCCAGCCGCTGACGAGCGCGAAGGCTGATTCTAGACTCATAATCATGCAGGCAACTACGGAGCTGACATGCTTTTGACCGACAATCTGCAGCGTATAGGCGACACCGCTGGACATGATGCCTGCGTAGGCCACTGGTGCCCAGCCTGCCATGATGCTTGTCAGCGAAGGTGTTTCGAAGATAAACATCAGCACACCATTGACGACTGTGCAGGTGGTGAACTGAATCAGCGACAGGCGCACGCCGTCAAGATTTTTGATGATGTTCTCGACGCAGATAATCTGCGCAGCGAAGCAGAAGGCGCAGATGAGCGTGTATAAGTCGCCTTTGTTGATGCTGAAGCCCTCGTTGATGCAGATAAAGTACATGCCGACGGAGGCGATAGCTACGCTGACGCCCTGCAGGAGCGTCACAGAGCGACGATAAACGATGTAGCTGAGTACAGGTACTAAAACGATGTAAAGAGCTGTGATAAAGCCGCTTTTGCCGACGGTGGTGTACATGATGCCCACCTGCTGGAAGAAGCAGGCCAGCGATAGAAACAGACCGCAGGTGATACCGCCCTTGATTAGTCTTTCTTTATAAAGCGGATCATCACTGCCGAGCAGCGTCGGACGCTTGCCCTTCATTTTGTCGAACAATAGGCAGCAGCCGCTCAGGAAGATGGTGGCCAGAACGCTGCGCGCACAGTTGAAGGTCAGCGGCTCGGCGTATTCGCCGCCAAGGCTTTGTGCGATAAAGGCTGTGCCCCAGATGAAGGCACATAATGTAAGCATAAAAATTCCGCTGAGGCTTTGCTTGCCTGCGGCAGGATTACTCATAAAAGATTCCCCCAATCCAAACAATGTGACGCTATCTATTGTACCATATTTCTTTGTTCGTGTACAAAGGTAACAGCCTTGAAATGGCGGTTTAGAGCAAATTTTTTGCTTTTTGCCTGCGTAACATTCCCTCGCGCAGGACTTTAGTGTAAAGCGAGGACGTGAAACAGGCCTAAAAAAAAATTAGTGCAACATCTGCTAGCAAAACGTCTACAAAAGCTAAAAAACTACATATAGTGAATTTTTCTTTTGACACACACGATATATTGTGGTACAATGAGTGTGCGTCAAAAATGATGCAGCAATTTTGAGATAAGTTTTAAGCAAATACAGAAGGCTTTGACCTGGATGGTCAGAGCCTTTCGATATGTATAAGAGACTTTAGCAATTAAACTTAGTATACTAGGAAAGGATGTTGACGAGCTATGAAAGTTATTAAGCGCGATGGCACTACAGTTGACTTTGATGCGAACAAAATTATAAAAGCAATCCATAAAGCCAATATTGCAGTTGAGCCTGAATATCGTATCGAGGAGGAGAAGATTAAAGAAATCGCTGCTAACGTACAAGCTCGCAACCGCATGCGCCTGCTTGTTGAGGATATTCAGGATATGGTTGAGCATGGCCTGATGGAAGAGGGCAAGTTCGAGCTGGCGAAGCAGTATATCATCTACCGCTATAAGCGTGCGTTGGTGCGTAAGGCGAATACGACTGATGAGTCCATCCTTTCTCTGATCCGCAATAATAATAAAGATGTTATGGAGGAAAACTCCAATAAAAATGCTACGATGGCTGCTACGCAGCGCGACCTGATTGCCGGCGAGGTTTCTAAGGATTTGACGAAGCGCCTGATGCTGCCGGAGAAGATTTCCAAGGCACATGAGCAGGGCGTTCTGCATTTCCATGACGCAGATTATTTTATCCAGCCGATTTTTAACTGCTGTCTGATTAACATTGGCGATATGCTGGACAATGGCACTGTTATGAACGGAAAAATGATTGAAAGCCCGAGAAGCTTCCAGGTAGCCTGCACTGTTATGACGCAGATTATTGCTTCTGTTGCTTCGAGCCAATATGGCGGCCAGTCTGTAGATATCCGTCATTTGGGCAAATACCTGCGCCGCAGCTATGATAAGTTCAAGAAGAGCATTTTAGAGGCTGCTGACGGCAATATTGATGCAGATACGCTGGAGCGCCTGACAAATGAACGCCTGCGCTACGAGCTCAAGGGCGGCGTGCAGACGATTCAATATCAGATTAACACCTTGATGACGACTAACGGTCAATCTCCGTTTGTAACCTTGTTCCTGAACCTGCAGGAGAACGATCCGTACCTGAAGGAGAACGCTATGATTGTAGAGGAGATTTTGCGTCAGCGTCTGCAGGGTATTAAAAATGATGAGGGCGTTTATGTAACGCCTGCTTTCCCGAAGCTTGTTTATGTGCTTGATGAGCATAACTGCCTCAAAGGCGGAAAATATGATTATATTACGCGTCTGGCTGTAAAATGCAGCGCTAAGCGTATGTATCCTGACTATATCAGCGCGAAGAAGATGCGTGAGAATTACGAAGGCAATGTTTTCTCCCCGATGGGCTGCCGCAGCTTCCTTTCTCCGTGGAAGGATGAGAACGGCAATTATAAATTCGAAGGCCGCTTCAATCAGGGCGTTGTTTCCCTGAACCTGCCGCAGATTGGCATTTTGGCGAAGGGCGATGAGGAGAAGTTCTGGAAGCTGCTCGACGAGCGTCTGGAGCTGTGCTATGAAGCCTTGATGTGCCGCCATAATGCGCTGAAGGGCATTAAGAGCGACGTCAGCCCTGTGCATTGGCAATACGGTGCAATTGCTCGTCTGAAGAAGGGCGAAACTATTGATAAGTATCTGGAAAACGGCTATTCCACGATTTCCTTGGGCTACATCGGTCTTTATGAGCTGACCAAGCTGATGAAGGGCGTGAGTCATACTGATCCGACAGGCGAGGATTTTGCGCTGCGCGTTATGAACCGTCTGCGTGGTGCCTGCGAAAAATGGAAGGCAAAAACCGGCCTTGGCTTCGGCTTATACGGCACTCCGGCAGAAAGCCTGTGCTATCGCTTTGCACGCATTGACAAGGAGCGCTTCGGCTCGATTGAGGATGTTACCGACAAGGGCTATTATACCAACTCCTACCACGTTGACGTGCGCGAGAAGATTGATGCCTTCAGCAAATTTAAATTTGAAAGCCAGTTCCAAAACATTTCCTCCGGCGGCGCTATTTCCTATGTAGAGATTCCGAATATGCGTCATAATCTGGAGGCCTTGGAAGAGGTTGTTAAATTCATTTATGACAATATCCAATATGCTGAGTTCAACACGAAGTCCGACTATTGTCATGTCTGCGGCTTTGATGGCGAAATCACCATTAACGATGACAACGAATGGGAATGCCCGGCCTGCCATAATAAGGATCATGGCAAGCTGACGGTTATCCGTCGTACCTGCGGCTATCTGGGTGAAAACTTCTGGAACGTGGGCAAGACGAAGGAAATCAAGGCTAGGGTTATGCATCTGTAAGAGGGTGATGAAAAATGAATTATTGTGAAATAAAAAATCTGGATATTGCTAATGGTCCGGGGCTGCGCGTATCGCTGTTCGTCAGTGGCTGCACGCATCACTGCAAAGGGTGTTTTAATCCTGAATCGTGGGATTTCAATTTTGGGCAGCCTTTTACGGAAGCAACAGAAGATGAAATTCTGCGCCTTTTGGAGAATGAGCATATCCGTGGCTTGTCACTTTTGGGCGGTGAACCCTTCGAGCCGCAGAATCAGGCTGTGCTTGTCCACCTGCTGCGCCGTGTGAAGGAAAAGTTCCCGCACAAGGACATCTGGTGCTACAGCGGCTATAACTTCGAGAAGGATATGCTGACAGGCAATCTCGGCCCTTGGGAAATCACCGAAGAAATGCTGTCCTACATTGATGTGCTGATTGACGGCGAATTTAAGCTGGAGCTGAAGAACCCCAACCTGCGCTTCCGTGGCAGTGCCAATCAGCGCGTTATCAACGTGCAGGAATCAATGAAGCAGGATGCCATTATATCGTGGGATGATGGCGAAGGCCTGACACTTTAAGTTAATATGAACATAAAAAAGCGATTGCTGTGAGCTTTAGGCTCATATGCAATCGCTTTTCTTATGACTATTTTGTTTGCGGGCAGCTAGACTTACCAGCTTCTCGACGAACCGCCGCCGCCACCGCTGCCGCCGCCAAAGCCGCCGCCTCCGCCACCACGGCCGCCGTGATTGCCACCGCCGAGGAAGAGCAGGAGTATCAGGCGCGTGAAGAAGCTGCCGAGCAGCAGGTTATCTATCAGCAGGAAGCCAATGATAGGCAGCCCAAAATAAATATAATCCATTAGCGTGGGTTCATAGTCCGCCGCTATATTTTACGCCGCTGAGCTCAACGCCCTCGCTTTTGGCGATAGTCGCTGCTGTAACGGCATAGCCTTGGATGATACCCTTGCTGTAGTCGTTCTTCTTGAAGTGAGGAAGCATATAATCGTCTTGGATGCGGCCTGTTTTGCCATCAGGCAGTACGCCCTCTAGGCCGTAGCCGACCTCAATGCGCGACTTTCTATCCTTGACCGCAACGACGATAAGTACGCCGTTGTTTTTTTCTTTGTTGCCGACGCCCCAATTACGCAGCACAGCCAGCGCGTAGTCCTCGATGGACTCGCCCTCAAGGCTGTTGATGGTGAGAACAGCGACCTGCGCTGTCGTCTTGTTATCAAGGTCCTGACCGATGCTGAGTATTTTCTGCTTATCGGTATCGTTGATAACACCGGCGTAATCCTGCACATAGATACCGCTGCCTGCACTTGGGCGCGGCGGTATGGGCGGAGCGGCAAAGGCGCAGGCTGCAAAGAAGGTTTGCAGCAGCAGCACCAGATAAATTAAAAATCGTTTCATAGCAATTCCCCCTAGGGGCTGTTAAGCGTTAAAATTTAACCTGCGGCACCTTCTGTGCTGCTTCGTCTGCTTTGAAATAATCGCGGGCAGTGAAGCCAAAAGCACCAGCATATAAGGATGCAGGCAGGGATTTGATTCTAGCGTTGTAGGCTTGTACAGCGCTGTTGTAATCTTTGCGTGCTACGGCGATACGGTTTTCCGTACCGGCCAGCTCGTCCTGCAGCTGGATGAAGTTGGTGTTGCTCTTCAGGTCCGGATAGTTTTCGGCAACCATCAGCAGACGGCCCAGAGCAGTGGTCATTTCATTGTTGGCTGCGCTGGCTTCAGCAACAGTCTGTGCGCCGCCAAGCTTTGCACGCGCATCAGAAACCTGCTTGAAAACCTCGGTTTCATGGTTGGCGTAGCCCTTAACAGTGTTTACCAGATTCGGCACAAGGTCATTGCGGCGCTGCAGCTGGTTTTCTACCTGCGCCCATTTGCCGGTTACGTTTTCGTTCATGCTTACCAGACCGTTATAGCTGCTGAACATCAGGCCCACGCAGATAACGATGGCAGCAATGATGCCTAAAAGTCCTTTACTCATTTGTACATCTTCCTTTCCATCTGTCGAAACATAATTGTAGGAGCCAATGGTCTTGGCTCATCTTCATTGTATGCTATGGGAAGAGGGATGTCAAATATCAAAAAGTCGAAACGGGAGAATTTGTGAGAAATATTTGTGAAGTTTCAGCGTAGGGCTTAGCGGGCTGTCATATATTTTTCACTTGCTATAAGTCGAAAAGTCAAATATAATAGAATAGAAACGTAATACTCCAATAACCTTAGGATGTGGACGTTTGTATAAGGTCAGGCTTAAGGCCTGACTATCCTTAAATTTTATAATTACAGAAACACAAGGTGATAGATTATGAAAAATTTAGCAGATGCGATTGAAAGCTTTATAATTGGTGAATTGCTGCGGCGAGAGCATGAGGATGCACTGCTGGTGCAGCGCAACGAGCTGGCCGAGCGCCTGTCGTGTGCGCCGTCGCAGATAAGCTATGTGCTGAGCACGCGCTTTACGCCGGAGCGCGGCTTTATGGTGGAGTCGCGGCGTGGCAGCGGTGGCTTTGTGCGTATTATGCGGATGGAGCCGCAGACAAAGCAGCTGCAGCATGAGCCGACGGCCGCAGAGCTGGTGGAGCATATGGCGGACAAGAAGCTGATTACGGCGCGCGAGGGCGTGCTTTTACAATATATGCTGAAAATTATAGATGCTGACGAGAGCAAGAAGAAGAAGGTGCTGCAGCAGGCCATTGGCCTTTTGAGCAGCTCCGGACGGAGGTAAAGAGAATGTTATGTGAGGTTTGCAAGAAAAAGCCTGCTGCCGTGCACATGGTGTGCATGATGGGCGACAAGCAGGTGGATAAATGGCTGTGCCGCGATTGTGCGCAGGAATATATTCCTGCCGGACTGGGCGGTCTGCCTGAGGATATAGACGGCATGGGCATGAGCATGGGTATGCCACAGAAGCTGCCGGATGGGGTAAAGAAGCTGATTAATGAATTTATGCGTATGGCGAAGGGCGAGGCCGCAGAGAAGAAGCCGAAGGTGACGAAGGACGGCTTCAGCGAGGCGGCAGCGCAGGTGCTGGAGCAGGCAGCGGCGAAGGCGCTCGACTGCGGCAGCGAGCATATCGGCACAGAGCATATTCTCTGGGGACTTTTGCAGCTGGAGGATTGTGCAGGCAAAAGAATTCTGCGCAGGATGCACGAAAACCTGGAGGAAATCGCCAAGGAGCTCGAGGGCTGGCTGGATAAGGGTGCCAAAAAGAGCAGCCTGCCGCAGTACAGCCAGCGTGCTAAGCTTGTGCTGGAGCAGGCTGCTGCTAATGCGCAGGAGCTGGAGCAGGAATATGTGGGCAGCGAGCAGCTGCTTTATGGCCTGCTGTCTGCCGGCGAGGGCGTTGCCAGTCAGGTGCTGCAGAAGTTTGGCATCACGCTGGAGGCCGTGAAGAAACAGATTCAGGCTTTGGATGACAAGCGCAAGGCTGTACCTGGCCGCAGTGATGAGCGCGTGCAGCAGAAGGAGCAGCAGCGCAGCGTTTTAGACGTGCTGGAGGAGTTTGGCCGCAACCTGAACCTGGAGGCAAGCCGTGGACATATTGATCCCGTGATTGGACGTGAGCAGGAGGTGGAGCGCGTTATCCAGATTCTCTGCCGCCGCACGAAGAATAATCCGGTGATTATCGGTGAGGCCGGCGTAGGCAAGACCGCTGTGGCGGAGGCGCTGGCGCAGCGCATTGTGCAGGGCGATGTGCCGGAGTTTTTGCAGCGCAAAATCATCTTCTCGCTGGAGCTGGGCATGCTCGTTGCAGGAGCGAAGTACCGCGGTGAGTTCGAGGCGCGCATGAAGTCGATTCTGGAGCTGCTGCGTAAGGATAAGCGCATCATCCTTTTCATCGACGAGCTGCATACGATTATCGGTGCAGGCAGTGCCGAGGGCAGCATTGATGCCGCTAATATCATCAAGCCGGCGCTGGCACGTGGCGAGCTGCAGGTTATCGGTGCGACGACAGTGGATGAATACCGCAAGCATATCGAAAAGGATGCCGCGCTGGAGCGTCGCTTCCAGCCTGTGCTGATAGCGGCGCCGACTGCGGAGGCGAGCGTAGCGATGCTTATGGGCCTGCGCAAGCATTATGAGGAATTCCACAAGCTGCAGCTGACGGATGAGGCTATCCGTGCCGCTGTGGAGCTTAGTGACCGTTATATAACCGACAGAAATCTGCCGGATAAGGCTATTGACCTGATGGACGAGGCCTGCGCAAGAGCGCGCATGAAGCTGTATAAGCAGTCCGCTCCAGCGCGTGCGCTGCGCGAGCAGCTGGAATATACGCAGCTGGAGAAGGAGGAGGCCGTGGAGGCGCAGGATTATGAGCAGGCTGCTGCACTGCGCGATAAGGAAAGCGATTTGCAGACCAGGCTGGCAGAGGCGCTGGCGGATATGTCGCTGACCGCACCTGTAGACGCAGAGGATGTGGCGGCGGTCGTTTCCTCGTGGACGGGGATTCCGCTGGCCAAGCTGAACGAAAAGGAAAGCAGCCGTCTGCTGAAGCTTGAGGCACGCTTGCATGAGCGTGTTATCGGGCAGGAGGAGGCCGTGAGCGCTGTGAGCAGAGCTGTGCGCCGCGCGCGTGCAGGCTTTAAGGATATCAACCGTCCTGTAGGCTCCTTCCTCTTCCTCGGCCCTACGGGGGTAGGCAAGACGGAGCTGGCGAAGGCGCTGGCGGCGGAGCTTTTTGGCGATGAACGCGCGATGCTGCGCTTTGACATGTCCGAGTATATGGAAAAGCACACGACAGCGCGGCTGATTGGTGCGCCTCCCGGCTATGTAGGCTATGAGGAGGGCGGTCAGCTGACGGACGCTGTACGTCGTAAGCCGTATTGCGTGGTGCTGCTGGACGAGATTGAGAAGGCTCATCCTGATGTGTTCAACTTGCTTTTGCAGATTATGGAGGATGGCCGCCTGACGGACGGACAGGGACGCACTGTGGATTTCCGCAATGCCGTGATTATCATGACGAGCAACGCCGGAGCGCAGCGCCTGAGCACGACGGCGCCGCTGGGCTTTGCTGCGAGTGCGGCAAGCGAGCTGCACAACCGTAAGGAGCAGGTGCTGTCCGAGATTAAGCATATCTTCCGTCCGGAGTTTTTGAACCGTATCGACGAGCTGCTCGTCTTTAATCCGCTGGAGCGCCGTGAGCTGGAGCAGATTGCTGCGAATATGCTGGAGGAGCTTAACAAGCGTATGGCGCATAACGGCCTGAGCATTGAGCTGACAGCGGCAGCGCGCGAGCTGCTGCTTGCTGAGGGCAGCGATAGCAAATACGGTGCACGTCCGCTGCGCCGTGCCTTGCGCAGATTAGTGGAGGATCCTGTCAGCGATTTGTTCCTGGCGGGCGACTTTGGCAGCGGCGATAAAATCATTGCCGAGCCTGACGGCAAGAAGCTGAAATTTCATAAGGCAGTAGAGGAAGCGCAGCTTATCCTGGAGCTGCCTGCCGCAGAGGACAAGGTGGGCGCTGTGGCGAAGGAGGCAGAGCATGGCGAAGGCGAAAACTAAATTTGTCTGCCAGGAATGCGGTTATGTGACGACGTCATGGATGGGCCGCTGCCCTGAATGCGGCAACTGGAATACGCTGGTGGAGGAGCTGGAGGTTACGGCGAAGGCCGGAGCGAAAAGCTATCTGCCGACGAATAACGAAAAGGTGAAGCCGCGCACGATTGCCAGCGTAGCGCAGACGAAGGTGGAGCGCCTGGCAACAGGCATCCGTGAGTTTGACAGGGTGCTGGGCGGCGGCGTGGTGCCGGGCAGCCTGGTGCTCTTGGGCGGTACGCCGGGCATCGGCAAGTCGACAATCCTGCTGGACGCAGGCCTGCGCTTTGCCCAAAGAAATATCAAGGTGCTCTATGTCAGCGGCGAGGAAAGCGAGGAGCAGACAGCGATGCGTGCGGTCCGCCTTGGCGGAGCGCACGCGAGCGACAGGCTGCTGATTATGACGGCTACGGATCTGGACGCTATTTTGACGCAGGCGAACAATATCAGGCCGCAGCTGCTCATCATCGACAGTATCCAGACGATGTATAATCCGGAGCTGCAGACGGCGGCCGGCAGCGTGGGCCAGGTGCGCGAGTGTACGGCGAAGCTTTTGCAATTCGCCAAGACCTCGGGCATTGCGGTCATGGTCATCGGCCACGTGACGAAGGATGGCACGATTGCCGGACCACGCCTTTTGGAGCATATGGTGGACGTGGTGCTGCAGTTCGAGGGCGACCGCTCCTACTCCTTCCGCGTGCTGCGTGCGCTCAAGAACCGCTTCGGCAGCACGAACGAGAGCGGCATTTTTTCCATGGAGGCCGGCGGCCTGCAGGAGGTTGCTAATCCTGCCGGACTTTTTCTGGAAAGCAGGGAGAGCGCCGTCAGCGGCAGCGTCATTGGTGCCTGCATGGAGGGCAACAGACCGATTATGGTGGAGTTTCAGGCGCTCGTTGCCAAAACTCCCTACGGCATGCCGAGGCGTACAGCCGTAGGCTTTGATTATAACCGCGTAAATATGCTGCTGGCGATTTTGGAGCGCCGCTTCGGACTGGATTTTGGCATTTATGATGCTTATGTCAATGTCGTCGGCGGCATGAAGGTCACAGAGCCGGCAGCCGATCTGGCTGTGGCGGCGGCGCTGGTGTCGAGCCA
>URVO01000027.1 GCA_900551335.1 uncultured Phascolarctobacterium sp. | reverse complement strand
ACGGCAGTACAGCCATAAAAAAAGCACAGCGCTTCACGCACCGTGCTCAAAAAAACACACTATTTAATTTTTCAGCTCATTCTTCACCACGAACAGCACCCATTGCGCAATGTTCGTCGCATGGTCAGCGATACGCTCCACATACTTGGCAATCATCAGATAATCAACGTACTGCGGCACCTGCTGCGGCTGCTGCATCATGACCGTCGTCAGCTGCTGACGCATCTCCGCAAAATAATCATCCACAGCATCATCTGTCGCCATAACCTTCTGCGCCAGCTCCACATCATTCTCGCTGATCGCCGTAATGCTGTCATACACCATCTCGCGCATAACCTTCAGCATCTTCATAAAGTTTTCCGGCAGCTCAACCGCAGGCTTCTCCGCCAGCTTCAGCGTATATTGGCTGATATCGCTGCAATGATCCGCAATGCGCTCCATATCGCCCACCAGCTTCAGACAGCTGGCAATCTCGCGCCAATCCGTCGCCACAGGCGTCTGCGTCAGCACCAGCTCCAGACACTGCTTCTCAATATTCACCTCATCGCTGTCATACTTATCATCACCGTTGATAATCTCCTGCGCAACCTCAACATCCTGCTTCTCCAGATTGTCGATAACCCTGTCCAGCGTATCCTCAAGATTCACACCCATCACACGCACGCTGTTCAGCAAAAGCTGCAGCTCCTCTTGAAATTTTGTTCTTGTCATGTTATCTTCCTTTCATATTTCTAAAGACACGCTAGAAGGTACCAGATGCGAGGAATGGCGACGACGGCGTATATATAATACTCCTAGGAGCCATGACGACGCAGATGGTGCCTTATAGCGCGTCTTAACCGAATCTGCCGCTAATATACTCCTCAGTCTTCGCATTCTTCGGCGCAGCAAACAGCTCCCTCGTCACGCCAAACTCCACCAGCTCGCCCAGCAGAAAGAACGCCGTCTTATCCGAAATACGCGCAGCCTGCTGCATATTATGCGTAACAATAACAATCGTATAATCCTTCTTCAGCTCCAGCGCCAAATCCTCAATCTTCATCGTCGAAATCGGATCGAGCGCACTCGTCGGCTCATCCATCAGGATAACCTCCGGCTGCACAGCCAGCGTTCTTGCAATACACAGGCGCTGCTGCTGACCACCGCTGAGGCCCAACGCACTTTTATTCAGTCTATCCTTCAGCTCATCCCAGATAGCTGCCTGGCGCAGACTGCGCTCCACAATCTCGTCCAGCTCGCTCTTCTTCGTCACGCCATGGATACGCGGTCCATAGGCAACATTATCATAAATGCTTTTGGGGAACGGATTCGGCTGCTGGAACACCATGCCTACGCGGTGACGCAGACTGATCGGATCAATATCCGTAAAAATATCCTTGCCATCCAGAGCGATTTTGCCCTCGATGCGCACGCCCTCAACTAAATCGTTCATGCGGTTCAGCGTTTTCAGGAAGGTCGACTTGCCGCAGCCGGACGGACCGATGAGCGCCGTAATCTCCTTCTCCTTAATATCCAGATTTATCTTCTTCAAAGCCTGAAACTTGTTATAATACAAATCCAGGTCCTGCACCAAAAATTTCGTGCTCGTCATTACTTGCTTCCTCCACTTTTTGTATCTAAATAGCTGCTCAGGCAGCGTGCGCCCAGACTAAACGACAGCACCAGCAGCATCAGTATAGCCGAAGCCAGATTTGCCAGCTGCGCTGAGTTTGCCGCCAAAGCCTCCGTGCGTGCTGCCCAAATGCTCAGCGCCAGCGTTTCGCCGGGACGGAACGGATTGAGCGGACAGGTCGGTGACAACAGATTCCAGCTGCTCCAGCTGATATCCGTGCTCATGCCTGCGGTATACAGCAACGCCGCCGCCTCACCAAAGCCACGGCCGGCAGCCAGAATAACGCCTGTCATAATACGCGGCAGGCACGCCGGCAGCAGCACCTTATAAACCGTCTGCCACAGCGTTGCGCCCATCGCCAGACTGCCACGCTTATAGCCCTCCGGCAGCGACTTGAACGCATCCTCCGTAACCGTCATAATCAGCGGGATGCTCAAAATTGATACGGCCAGCGCACCGCTAAACAGATTCCACTGCGCACCCGTCATGACGATGAATACCAAATAGCCAAACAAGCCGACTACAATCGACGGCAGCGAGGACATCGTTTCTATACACATACGCAGGAAGCGCGTAAAGCGTCCGGCCTTCGCATATTCCGCCATATAAATGCCGGCCGCCACGCCCAAGGGCACACTGACCAGCAGTGACAGGAAAACCAGATACAGCGTATTGAAAAGCAGGTTGCCCAGGCCGCCGCCTTCAAAGGAAATCAGGCTGAAGCTGAAATTTCTGAAGCCGTTGCCGATAACATACAGCGCAAGGCCGACTAATAAGAGGATAAAAAAGCCTGCGACACAGTAGAACACCACCGTCATAAGCTTATCCATAAACTTGGCGCGTGCTAAACCATTCATGCTTTTTCCCCTCCTTTATTTCCCAGGCAATGAATCGTAAAGATGCAAGCCAGCGAGATGATGAACAAGAGCAGCGCCATCGTCCACAGTGCAATATTATACTCGCTGCCCTCCATCGCACCGCCCATATCGGCAGCAATCGCTGCAGTCAGGTTGTTCGTCGGGGAAAGAATGCTGGTCGGAAAAGCGCGCATCTTTCCAATAACCATCGCCACAGCCAGCGCCTCACCAAAGGCACGCGCCAGGCCCAGAATAACGGCGGTCATCAGACCGGTAACTGCGGCAGGAACGACAACCTTGGCGATTGTCTGCCAGCGTGTTGCGCCCAAGCCGTAGGAAGCAGCACGGTAGCCCTGCGGAATGCTGCGCAGCGCATCTGCCGCCAGACTTGTAATCGTCGGGAAAATCATCACGGCGAGCACAATGCCGGCAGCGAGAACGGAAAAGCCGAAGCGCAGATGGAAAATATCCTTAATCAGCGGTACTAAAAGCGTCAAGCCAAGCCAGCCATAAACGACTGAAGGAATGCCGACGAAAATCTCGACGGCAGGCTGCACGAAGCGCTTGCCCAGCTCCGGCGAAATCTCTGTCATAAAAATCGCCGTTGCCAGGCTGAACGGTGTCGCAATCGCGAGTGCCAAAGCGCAGGTAACGATAGAGCCGAAGATAAAGATTGCCGCGCCAACCCTGCCGCCGCCCTCCACATCATCGCTCGGCGCCCAATCTGCAGAGAAAAGGAACTCGCTGATGCTGTGATTATATGTAGTAAATGTGCCCAAGCCCTTGTAGCATAAAAAAGCACCAATGGCTATAGTCAAAACGATAAGCGCCAGACCACAGCCACTGATGATATAACGCCACAGGGTATCTTGCCGATAGGCACTAGTATTAACCTGTTGCATGTATTATAACTCCTGTTATCTCTGTACCTTCATTTTAGCAGTAACTCCGTATCCTTGCGCCTCAATATCCTTGCCATATTCATCAGACAGAATGAAGTCCAGGAAAGCCTTTACAGCGCCTTTAGCTTCGCCTTTGGTGTACATATGCTCATAACCCCATACAGGATATTTGCCGGCATAGGTGTTTTCCAGAGTCGGTTCAACGCCGTCGATAGCAACGGTTGCTACGTCCTTGTTATTTACGAGATAGGACAGAGCAACATAGCCGATTGCGCCCTTGTTGTCTTTGACGCTTTGCAGCAGAGTGCCGGAGTCATCGGTTTCCAGAGATTTATTGGTTGCTTCTTTAGCGCCGCCAAGAGCAAATTCTTGGAACAGAGCGCGAGTGCCGCTAGTTGCAGGACGGGTGATCAGCACGATGGGTTCGTCCGGACCGCCAACCTGCTTCCAGTTGGTTACTTTAGCAGTGAAGATGTCTGCTAATTGAGTTTTAGTCAGGCTCTTCACTTTCGTTGCTAAATCTTTATTAATGACAGGTGCCATCGTAACGACGCACACCTTATGATCGACTAGGCCCTTAGCTGCGTCTGCCTTCAGCTTGCTTTCTGCAGGAACATCGGAATTGCCGATGTTAACACTGCCGTCAGCAACCTGCTTCAGACCAGTACCGGAGCCGCCACCATTAAGAGTAATAGACACATCCGGATTTTTTGCTTTAAATTTGCTTGCTGCATCCTTGGCCAGAGGCAGAAGAGCGGAAGAACCGCTGCCGGTTACACTGCCGGTAATCTTGCTGCCTGCTTTATTATCAGTAGCCTTGTTATCACTACCGCAGCCCAGAGCACCGAGTGCCACCATAGCTGCCAGACCTAAGCATGCGACTTTTTTGAGTTTCATAATTTCATTTCCTCCTTGAATTCACCTTATCAATAGCTCCCGTGTGAGCCTTGTGTTTTGGTTTATGTGCTTAGTATAAGGCATCAATGTTAAGGAAGTATTATGTGCAGGTTAAGTGCGTGTTAAATAAAAAAAGACTGTTGCATACCCTCTCACAGAGGGGTACACAACAGTCCCTTAATTTCTCTTTTTATTTGTCCTCTTTCTTGCTCCTTATTCAGTCGCAAGCGAGGATAATTCGACATTCAGTTTCTCGCAGCGCTACGCTTGCGACAAACTGTGTCTCATTTACCAGTTCTGCCGCGTTTGGTGAACGGTTCACCTTTAGCGCAAAGCGGACAGGTTGCCGGATCATAGGTCTCTACATTCAGGTGCAGCAGAGCCTCGGTGCGAACACCAAAGTCTACCTTGCCGCCGCTGCGGTCAACCAGCAGGCCAACGCCAACGAGCTCGCCGCCGTGCTCCTTAACAACCTCCATAACCTCTTTAACGCTGCCGCCAGTGGTTACGATGTCTTCAACAACCAGCACGCGGGTACCAGCCGGAATCTGGAAGCCACGACGCAGAGTCATCTTGCCGTTTTCACGCTCGGTGAAGATAGCGCGGGTGCCCAGAGCCTTGCCAACCTCGTGAGCCAGCAGAATGCCGCCGGTCATCGGGCCAACTACCAGCTCAACGTTGTCGTTTTCATAACGACGAGCGATTTCCTGGCACAGGCGCTCGGTATATTTCGGATGTTGCAGTACGTTGAATTTTTCAACATACATCGGGCTGTGCAGACCGCTGGTCAGCAAAAAGTGACCATGGAGAACTGCTTCAGTCTCCTCGAGCATTTTCATTACGTCTTTTTCTTCTAAAACTGCCATTTGCTTACACTCCTTTGATTTCTTCTACAATTGCTGCTGCTGCTGCCTGTCTGTCCTCAGCCTTCGTAATCGGACGGCCAACGACGATATGGCTGCTGCCATTTTTCAAAGCGCCGGACGGAGTCGCTACGCGCTTTTGGTCGTCAAGAGAGCTGCCAGCCGGACGCACGCCCGGAGTTACGATGAGGAAGCCCTCGCCGCAAGCCGCGCGGATGCCTGCTGCTTCTTGCGGAGAAGCAACAACGCCGTCCATGCCAGCCTCCTTAGCCAGCTTTGCCAGGCTGATAACCTGCTCGGCAATCGTATTTTTATAGTTCAGATCTGTAAACTGTTCGTTATCCATGCTGGTCAGAATAGTTACAGCAATCAGCTTCGGTGCCGGACGGCCTGCCTTTTCAGCAGCCTCATGCACAGCCTTCACTGCTTCGGCCATCATTTTTTTGCCGCCTACTGCGTGAACGTTCATCATGTCCGCACCAAGGTCGCTGAGCACGGTGAGCGCATGAGCAACAGTGTTCGGAATATCCTGCAGCTTGAGGTCGAGGAAGACATGCTTGCCTTGAGCCTTCAGGAAGCTGATGATTTCGCTGCCCACTGCGTAGTACAGCTCCATGCCAACCTTGTAGTAGCTTACGGCATCACCAAGCTCGATAACACAAGCCTTAGCTTGCTCTAATGTGGGGAAGTCGAGTGCGACTATTAATCTATCATCAGATTTCATAATTATTCTCCTTACCCTCTCGCCTCACTACGTTCGGCACTCCCCCTTACAGGGGAAGCTTCTTCGCAATACTATTTTACGTCGAACGAGACTCCTTACTCAGGGAAGCTTCTTCATAGTACTATTTTACGTCGAACTAGGCTCACCTGTAAGGGGAGCTGTCAGCGAGCGCAGCGAGATGACTGAGGGGTATTTTACTTACTATACAACGGCATACTCTCTTTGCCATTCGGCAAAGCCAAGCCAACAATTTCGCTGATGTTCTGCGCGCCATGTCTGTCGAGATATGCCAGCATACCATGCGCAATGGTTTCAGCAATATCCGGCTGCACAAAGTTTGCTGTGCCGACAGCAACAGCGCTGGCGCCTGCGAGCATGAACTCGATAGCGTCCTCGGCGCACATGATGCCGCCCATGCCGATGATGGGGATATGCACAGCCTGCGCCACCTGATAAACCAGGCGTACTGCGACAGGGCGAACAGCTGGGCCGCTGAGGCCGCCGGTTACGTTGCCGAGTACAGGGCGCTGACGCTCAATATCAATCTTGGTGCCGAGCAGCGTGTTAATCATAGAAATTGCATCTGCGCCTGCTGCTTCTACAGCCTTCGCCATAACGACGATGTCCGTAACGTTCGGGGAAAGCTTGGCAATAACCATTTTGCTGGTATTGGCCTTAACTGCACGCACAACCTCAGCCGCAGCCTCCGGCACAGTACCGAAGACAATGCCGCCCTCCTTAACGTTCGGGCAGGAGATGTTGATTTCCACTGCGTCCACGCCGTCTACGTCGAGCTTTTTCGCCACAGCGCCGTATTCCTCCGGCGTATGGCCATAAATGTTGACGATAACAGGCACATCATATTGGCGCAGCTCAGGCAGAGTGTGCTGCAGGAAGTATTCGCTGCCAGGGTTTTCCAGACCGATGCAGTTCAGCATACCGGACGGAGTTTCGACAGCACGCTGGCCCTTGTTGCCAGCGGCAGGCTCCAGAGAGGTACCCTTGACGGTAACAGCGCCGACCTTTTCGAGGTCGAGGAAGTCCGTGAACTCCAGGCCGAAGCCGAAGGTACCGGAGCCAGTGGTAACAGGCGTAGCCATTTTCAAGCCGGCAATATCAACTGCCAGACGGCCATCATACAATGCTTTTACCATTCTCCTACCTCCTCAGCCCAGAATACCGGGCCATCCTTGCAAACCTTGATGCGCTTGCCGATGCCCTCGCAGGCACAGGACAGACACGCACCCAGACCGCAGGCCATGTATTTTTCCAGAGATACCTGACATTTTACTCCGGCCTCCAGGCAGGCGTTGGCAACTGCGCGCATCATCGGTACAGGACCGCAAACATATACGCAGTCATAGCCGCCCTCCTTCAAGAGCTGCGGCAGCAGTGCCATAACGGTGCCCTTCGTGCCCGTGCTGCCATCATCGGTCGTGAGGAAGATTTCCTTGCTCAGGCCTTCATACAGCTTCGTCCAGAACAGCTCTTCAGCGCTGCGGCCACCCATCAGGATATCGGTCACGCCCTCGCCAAAGCCATGAGCGAGGAACAGCAGCGGCGCCAGGCCCAGGCCGCCGCCGACGAGCAGCGGCTTTTTGGCGCTCAGGTCAAAGCCTCGTCCCAAGGGACCGACGATGCTCAGCTCATCACCGGCGCAGGCATCTGCAAGAATATGCGTGCCCTCGCCAATGATGCGGTAAATCATCGTCATGGTGCCTTTTTCTTTATTCACCCCGGCTACGCCGAAGGGACGGCGCAGCAGCGGAGCGGTATTTTTGCACACCTTCACGTTCACAAACTGTCCAGGGACAGCCTGTGCCGCGATTTCCGGTGCATAAACTTCAATTAATTTTGTCGAACTATTTAATACTCGCTGGCCAAGCACCTTGGTCTGCGCGATAGTCTTAGACATAATCAGTCCTCCCAGGTAAGATCCTGCAGAGCAGTTACTCTAACAACGCTGCGGCGACGCATTGCGCTCATAACGTTCAGCAGCTCACGTGCAGTATCCATAGAAGTCAGGCAGGCAATTGCATGCTCTACGGTAGAACGACGGATCTTGAAGCCGTCACGTTCAGCGTCACGGCCATGGTTGGTGGTGTTGATAACCATGCCGATGCGGCCGCTCTTGATATCATCAATGAGGTTCGGATGACCTTCGCTGATCTTCGTAGCAACCTCAACGGTTACGCCATACTGCTGCAGGTAGTCAGCAGTCCCATCAGTTGCAATAACGGTGTAGCCCAGATCCTCAAAGCCGCGGGCAATAGATACTGCCTCAGGCTTATCCATATCGGAAACGGTAATCAGGATAGCACCATCCTGCGGTACGCGGATACCGGAAGCGATGCAGGCCTTGTACAGAGCACGGCTGTATTGGTAATCGACAGCCATAACCTCACCGGTGGATTTCATTTCAGGTCCAAGGGTGATATCAACGTTGCTCATCTTGTTGAAGCTGAATACCGGAGCCTTTACAGCATAGTAGTCAGGGAAGAAGCGCAGGCCAGGGGTGAAGCCCTGCTCGCGGATGCTCATGCCCATTGCGCATCTGGTAGCAACGTCTACCATGGAGATGCCGGTGATTTTGCTCAAGAACGGTACGGTTCTGGAGGAACGCGGGTTAACCTCGATTACATATACATGCTCGTCACGAACGATGTACTGAATGTTGATCATGCCCTTAACCTCAAGGCCCAGAGCCATCTTGTTGGTGTATTCAATGATGGTGCGGATAACGCCCTCGCTCAGAGTGCGCGGCGGATATACGGCGATGGAGTCACCGCTGTGTACGCCTGCACGTTCAACGTGCTCCATGATGCCGGGAATCAATACTTCCTTGCCATCGCAGATAGCGTCAACCTCAACCTCGGTGCCCTGCAGGTAATGGTCAACCAGAACAGGATGCTCTTGAGAAGCCTTAACTGCATAGGTCATGTAGTTGCGCAGCTCGTCATCGTTATAAACGATTTCCATAGCACGGCCGCCCAGTACGTAAGAAGGACGAACCATGGTCGGATAGCCGACAGCATGAGCTGCAGCCAGCGCACCCTCGGTGTCGAATACGGTGTGGCCCTGCGGACGCGGGATGTCGCAGCTTGTCAGCAGCTCGTCGAAGCGTTCGCGATCCTCGGCACGGTCGATGCTGTCAACGGAGGAGCCCAGAATCTTCACGCCTGCGCGGGAGAGCGGACCAGCCAGGTTGATAGCGGTCTGACCGCCAAATTGTACGATAACACCTTCCGGTTTTTCTTTATCAATAACATTGAGCACGTCCTCAACAGTCAGCGGCTCAAAGTACAGCTTATCAGAAATATCGAAGTCGGTGGAAACGGTTTCCGGGTTGTTGTTGATGATGATGGTTTCATAGCCCATCTCCTTCAGTGCCCATACGCAGTGTACAGAGCAGTAGTCGAACTCTACGCCCTGACCGATACGGATAGGACCGGAGCCAAGTACAACAACTCTCTTCTTATCGCTTACTTCAACCTCATCCTCGGTTTCGTAGCAGGAATAGTAGTACGGAGTTGCAGCCTCAAACTCAGCAGCGCAGGTATCAACCATTTTATAGGTCGGCAGAATGCCGTTTGCCTTACGCAGGTCGCGGATTTCGAACTCGGTCTTGCCTACACGCTTAGCGATAACTGCATCGGCAAAGCCCATTTTCTTCGCCTTGCGCAGCAGGCTCGGAGTAAGCTCATGGGTTTCCAGAGCTCTTTCCATTTTAATGATGTTTTGGATTTTGGACAGGAACCACAGGTCAATCTTGGTGATGTCGTGAATCTCTTCGAGGGAAATGCCACGGCGGATGGCTTCAGCAACAACGAAGCAGCGCTCGTCGTCGATCAGCTTAATGCGGTCATGGATTTCTTCGTCGCTCAAAGCCTTGAGCTCAGGCATCTCCAGATGGTTGAGGCCGATTTCCAGGCAGCGTACAGCCTTCAGCATAGAAGCCTCGAAGCTGCGCTCGATTGCCATAACCTCACCGGTAGCCTTCATCTGAGTTCCCAGAGTGCGGTCAGCAGTTACGAATTTGTCGAACGGCCAGCGCGGGAATTTCAGTACGATATAATCAATAGCAGGCTCGAAGCAAGCCTTGGTCTTTTTGGTAACAGCGTTTTCGATTTCGTCGAGGTTGTAGCCCAAAGCAATTTTGCTGGTAACCTTCGCAATCGGATAGCCGGTAGCCTTAGAAGCCAGTGCGGAGGAACGGCTTACGCGCGGGTTAACCTCGATTACATAGTAGTTCTCGGAGTACGGGTCGAGAGCCAGCTGTACGTTACAGCCGCCAACTACGCCCAGCTCGCGCACGATGTCGATAGAAGCCTGACGCAGCAGCTGTACCTCCTTGTCGCTCAGGGTTTGTGCCGGAGCCACAACGATAGAGTCGCCGGTGTGTACGCCAACGGGGTCCAGGTTTTCCATGGAGCAGACGGTGATGCAGTTGTCAGCAGCGTCGCGGATAACCTCGAATTCGATTTCCTTCCAGCCGGCGATGCTGCGTTCAATCAGGCATTGGCCGATCGGGCTGTAGCCCAGGCCCTTTTGCACGATATCAATCAGCTCTTCT
>URVO01000026.1 GCA_900551335.1 uncultured Phascolarctobacterium sp. | reverse complement strand
CGGATAAGCTCCTGCTCACGTTGGGAGAAGGTTGCTTGGACTGCGCTTGCCTGATTGACATATTTATATAGCAGTCTATGCACCCAGTCGCCCTCGCTGGCGTTCATCTGGTTGATAGCATAGTTGAACTCATTGAGCAGCTGCGTGTCATCCTTACGCACAATGCCATAAATATTATTAGTATAGAACAGATCCAGCGTGCGTTCAATGTCAGGCTTGCGGAAGGGATTGGCAATGATGGCTTCTACCTCGCCTTTGCGAAAGGCAGCATACAGCTCAGGAGAGGTATCATAGAAGGTGGTTTGGTAGGTGAAGCCCCTTTCCTGTGCCCATTTTTGGAATAGCTCATAGGAGCGATCCTTGCGAAAGGTACCGATGCGCATACCGTTATAGGTTGCGTAGTTGCCGGCCTCAAATTTTGTGTTGTCGGCACGCACGTTAAGCATACCGCTGGTGACGCCTGTTGGCTTGGTGAAGGCAAAGATTTGCTCACGCTCAGGCGACTTCTGTGCATTGGTCAGAATGTCCAGCTCACCGTTTTGCAGCATTTGGATCAGCTCGTTCCAGCTTTTGCCATAGCCGACATATTCAACTTTGACATTCATATAGCGGTTGGCCATCTTCCAGAGGTCGATGGTGTAGCCGAAAAGTCTGCCATTGGCATCCTTCATGCAAAGGCCGTCCTGCGTAAGTACGCCGACGCGGACGGTGCGGCGCTCGTGCGTCGG
The DNA here is from genome assembly GCA_900551335.1 of uncultured Phascolarctobacterium sp. GTDB lineage: Bacteria > Bacillota > Negativicutes > Acidaminococcales > Acidaminococcaceae > Phascolarctobacterium_A. The sequence continues at coordinate 9,809 of URVO01000026.1, read as the reverse complement.
CTCGCCTGCTGCCGGCGCTATCGTTGTCAGCATAATTAAAAGACTGCAGCAGAAAACGAGCAGTGCTCTGCTTGCAGGAAGAAGCTTAGCTTGGATTTTTTTTAGCATGGGTGTGCACCTCAATCTATATAGTGTTGGTGAATACGAAATGTTTGACGAATTATAATCATCTAAAATATATGATAACACATTACTTTGTAAATTACTATGATTTAGCAGAAGGATGCAAAGATTTTTTTAAGCGCTCTGCAAGCTTGCGATAGCAGACAAAAGATGGTAGAATTTAATGCAGTGCATAGTTTTAGAGATGTTAGATACAAGGAGAGCGAGAGCATGATTTTGAGCGCAGAAAATCTTTCGTACAGCTATGGCGATAGATTGTTGTTTGAAAATGTTACGTTTAACGTAGAAGAGGGAGATAAATATGGCATTATCGGCGTCAACGGTACAGGCAAAAGCACGCTTTTGCGTATGCTGGCCAACCGTGAGGCGGGCGACGGCAAGCTGACGATTCCCGGCGGTGTGGTGATGGAATATCTGCCACAGGATCCGCCCTTTGATGCGGAGGCGACGGTGCTGGAGCAGATTTTTAAGGGCGATTCGCCGCTGATGGTGCTGCTGCGTGATTATGAGCTGGCTGTGGAGGCGGCAGAGCGTGAGCCGGAGAGCGCGAAGGCGCAGAAGCGCTTGCTGGATCTGCAGCAGCAGATGGATGACCAATATGCGTGGCAGCTGGAGAGCGAGGCGAAGGCTGTGCTGACGCAGCTGGGCCTGACGAACCTGCAGCAGAAGATGGGCGAGCTGAGCGGCGGCCAGCGTAAGCGCGTAGCGCTCGCCGGCGTGCTGGTGCGTCCGTCCGACCTTTTGATTCTGGACGAGCCGACGAACCATATGGATAATGCGACGGTTGCCTGGCTGGAGCAGCAGCTGATGGCGCGTAAGGGCGCACTGCTGATGGTTACGCATGACCGTTATTTCTTCGACCGCGTTGTCAACCGCACTCTGGAAATTGACGGTGGCAAGGGCTATGTCTATGTCGGCAACTACAGCCTGTTCCTGCAGAAGCGTGAGGAGCGCCGTATTGCTGAGGCATCGGCGGCGCAGAAGCTGCGCAATATCTATCGCCGTGAGCTGGCGTGGATTAGCCGTGGCGCTGAGGCACGTCGCACGAAGAAGAAGGACCGCGTGGAGCGCTTTGCGCAGATTGAGGCGGAGGTCAAGAATGTCAAGACGGAAAGCAGTCTGGAGATGTCCTCGGTCAGCAGCCGCTTGGGCAAGACGATTATCGAGCTGGAAAACATCGGTATGGTGTGGGACGGCAAGGATTATATCAAGGATTTCAGCTATATCCTGCTGCGTAATGACCGCGTGGGGATCGTCGGCCCGAACGGCGCAGGCAAGTCGACGCTGATGGATATTATCGCCGGACGCCTGGCGCCTACGGCAGGCAAGATGACCGTGGGGCAGACCGTGAAAATCGGTTATTTTGCGCAGCATAGTGAATTCCCCGACAGCAGCATGCGCGTTTTGGAATATATCAAGGAAGCGAATAATTACATCGAAACGGCAGACGGCCAGCGTATAAGCGCGGCGCAGATGCTGGAGCGCTTTTTGTTTCCGCCGGAGCTGCAGTGGGTGCCGGTGAATAAGCTCAGCGGCGGCGAGCAGCGTCGTCTATACCTTTTGCGCGTGCTCATGACAGCGCCGAACGTGCTGCTGCTGGACGAGCCTACGAACGACCTGGACATTCCGACGCTGTCTGTGCTGGAGGATTATCTGGACAGCTTTGCCGGAGCAGTTATTGCTGTTTCCCATGACCGCTATTTCCTCGACCGCTTTGCGCAGAAGATTTTCGCTTTGCAGGCTGACGGCCGGATTAAGCCGTATATCGGCGGTTACAGCGATTATATAGAGGCTGTGGCGGAGGAGGAACTGCCGCAGCAGGCTAAGCCTAAGGCGAAGACGGAGGCGCCGAAGGCAGAGGCAAAGCCGGCGAAGAAGAAAATGACCTACGGCGAGCGCCTGGAGCTGGAGAAGCTGGACCAGGAGATTGGCCGCAGCGAGGCCGAGCTGAAGATGCTGGGCGTAGAGATTAACCAATGCGGCAGCGACTTTGTGCGTCTGGGCGAGCTTACGAAGCAGCAGGAGCAGCTTCAGCAGCAGCTTGACGAGATGGTGGAGCGCTGGGCCTATCTTTCTGAGCTCGCGGAAGCAGAAGCTTGACAGAAAAATAACTTATTGATATAATACCCTTTGAAAAATTGTTATGGATTTTTTCTGATTTAAATCATCTTTTCGCCATACGACGGTTGCAGTCGTATGGCTTTTTTGTTACAGAGGAATAGGGAGGAGATTATGTTAAAGTACTTTGATACAAGCTATAGGGATAAGGTGAAGCGTCTGCTAAGCGTGATGCTGCCGATTATCGGTACGCAGATGGCGATTATGGGCATGAACTTTTTTGATGCCAGCATGTCAGGTCAGGCAGGCGATATCGACCTCGCCGGCGCTGCGATTGGCGGCAATATCTGGATGCCGGTGCAGACCTGCGTGAGCGGTATTCTGATGGCGGCGATGCCGCTGGTGGCGAACCTGCTCGGCGCTAAGGAGCGCGAAAAAATCAGCGTAGTGGTGCGTCACGGTCTGATTTTGGCGCTGGCCTTTTCGGTGCTGGTGCTGGCGGCAGGCGTAGCCTTTCTGCCGCATTTTCTGCAGGGCATGGGACTGGAGCCTGCTGTTTATAATGTGGCGCTATGGTATATGGTGGGCATAGGCATCGGCGTTATTCCCTTTTTTCTGATTACGCCGCTGCGCAGCCTGATTGATACGCTTGGCTATACGCATTTGACGATGAAGATTTATATGCTGGCGCTGCCGGTGAACGCTCTGCTGAACTACGTGCTGATTTTTGGCAAGCTGGGCATGCCGCGCTTGGGCGGTATCGGTGCAGGCGTGGCGACGGGCATCACCTTCTGGCTGCTGCTGCTATTGTATGCCTTCATCGTTACGCGTCTGGAGCCGTTCAAACAATTTGCTGTGCTGGGTATAGTGAAGCCGCAGTCCGGCTGGCTGAAGGATTATCTGCGCCTTGGCGTGCCGATGGGCGTTTCGATTTTTATGGAGACGAGCATTTTCGGCGTTGTGGCGCTGTTCGTGGCGAAGTTCGGCACGGAGGTTATCGCGGCGCATCAGGCGGCGCTGAACTTCTCCTCGCTGATTTATATGTTCCCGCTGAGCTTTTCGCTGGCGCTGACGATTGTGGTTGGCGTGGAGTATGGTGCGAAGAATTACGAGGGCGCACGCGATTACACGAAGCTTGGCTTGGAGCTGAGCCTGACGATTGCAATGGTTTATATAGCGCTGGAGCTCATCTTCCGTCAGTATATCGCGCTTATCTATACCAGCAATACCGAGGTTATCGAGCTGGTGAAGCATTTTCTTATCTATGCGATTATGTGGCAGGCAGGCGACGCAGTGGCCGCGCCGATTCAGGGTATTTTGCGTGGCTATAAGGACGTGAAGGCAACCTTCTGGGCCGGTATGCTGGCCTATTGGGGTATCTGCCTGCCGCTCGGCCTGCTGCTGGATTATCAGTTTAATCAGGGCGCGTTCGCCTATTGGCGTAGCCTCGACCTTGGCGTGCTCAGCAGTGCGGTGATTCTGAGCCTGCGCTTAGTGTGCCTGCAAAAGAGATTGAAATAGGGGGCGTGTGCGCTGACGCGTGGCTGTAGCCGTGCCTGTGCATGCGAAAGAATTGAAAAAAGGCTTGGAGCAGGCGATATTAAAGCAGGCTGGATTGAAGCGATAAGTTGTTACTGCAGAAAGGATATTATCATGTCTAAGAAATTTTTTTATCCTGTGATTTTTGAGCCGGAGGAAGTTGGCGTATCTGTTTATGTACCTGATATTCCTGGCTGCAATACGCAAGGCGATTCCCTCGAGGAAGCACTGGAAATGGTGCAGGAGGTAATTGGCTTGATGCTGGAGGGCAAAAAGCCGGAAGAATATCCGAGAGCCTCACAGCCGAATGCAATTAAGCTGGAGGGCAATCAGTTTGTGATGATGGTTGCTTTTGATAAGCTTGCTTATGACAAAAAGTATAATGCTAAGGCAGTGAAGAAAACGCTTTCTATTCCTGCGTGGCTGAATAATTTAGCAAAGGAAAACGATATTAATTTTTCTAATCTGCTGCAGCGTGCCTTGATGAACGAATTAGGATTAAACGCACGTTAATATAGTAAACAAAAAAAGCCGATAGCCTAGAGAAATTTCTCTCAAGCTATCGGCTTTTCGTCTGCCATAGGGCACCATGATAAATTCCGTAATAAACACAACGGCGCAGCAGCAGCACGCCACATGGAAGAGGCTCATGCCGCGCCAGGCGGCAGCGATACCGATGACGAGGGCGAGCGCACCTGCCAGCGGCGTCTGCGTTTCCTGCAGGATTGCCGGAAACGTCATGACGGCAAGCGTCGTATAGGGTACATAATATAAAAAGGAACGGATAAACGGATTCTTGATTTCCTTGCGAATCAGCGTGAGGGGAAGAACGCGGATGGCATAGGTCACAAGCGCCATAACGGCGATATAAACGTAAATATTATGCTCCATCTGCTAGCCCTCCTTCTTCTGGTCGCTGACCGGACTGAGCCACGCCGCTCCCGCTGCAATGAGCACGGTGAGGATAATCGTGCGCGTACCGCCTGTAAGCTGTGCCAGCGGCTGCACGTTGGCGGCCACTAAGCTGGCGATAAAGCTGGTGAGCACGACGGTGAAAATCATGCGGCTTGCGCGTGCCGGGGGAATAATAATCGCGAGGAACATGCCGAACAGCGCCACGCTGAGGGCGCTGACGATGCGTTCAGGCAGGGCGCTGCCGGCGATGATGCCGCTGGCGGTGCCGAACGCCCAGCCGGGAATGGCGACAGCCATAGCACCGTAGTAATACCACGGATTAAGTGCTCCCTTGCGGGCGATAGCGATGCCGAAAAGCTCGTCAGTAACGGCGAAGGCGATGATTAAGCGATGGATAAAGCTTTGGCCTGTCTGCATACGCTGGCTCAGCGCGCAGCTCATGAGCATATAACGGATGTTGGCTATGAGCGTGACGAGCGCTATTTCCATGTAGCTGGCGTTAGTGCCGATGAGCGTGATGGCGGCAAACTCGCCTGCTGATGTGTTGTTGAGCAGGCTGGCGAGAAAGCCCTGGAAGACAGTGAGGCCGGAGCTGCGGCAGATGATGCCTAAGGAGAAGGCAACGGCAAAATAGCCGAGGCCTACCGGGATTGCGTCATGTGCGCCCTGACGCAGGGCTTCGCTCTTAGTTGGGGGAAGAGGCGAAGATTGCTGCTTTGTGGAAGTCATTTTTACACCTATAATAAATTAAGAAAAGAATAAAAATTAAGGTAGGTAAAAAATCGCCCGCAAGCCTGCGGCCGGGGAAGCCTATAATGACTTACGGGCGATATGTTATGCTAACACTTAGTGAGGGGGAGGCCAAGCGTTAAGATATTTTTATTTCAGCAGCTCTTGTGCTACAAGATGGCCCATTTCGGAGGTGGAAACCTTCTTCAGGCCTTCTGCATAGAGGTCAGGAGTGCGGTAGCCCTGCTCCATAACAGCGTTGACAGCAGCCTCCATAGCGTCTGCTGCTGCACCTTGGTTTAGGGAGTAGCGCAGCATCATAGCAACGCTGAGGATGGTTGCCAGCGGATTGGCAATGCCTTGGCCGGCGATGTCCGGTGCGCTGCCGTGAATAGGCTCATACATACCGGTGCCGTCGCCGAGGCTGGCGCTGGGGAGCAGACCGATGCTGCCTGCGATAGTGCTTGCCTCATCGCTAAGAATGTCACCGAAAATATTATTTGTCAAAATAACATCGAATTGCTTGGGATTGAGTACAAGCTGCATAGCGCAGTTGTCAACGTAGAAGTTGTTGAGCTCGATTTCCGGATATTCCTTAGCCTGCATTTCAGCGACGATTTTGCGCCACATACGGCTGGAGCCGAGTACGTTGGCCTTATCAACGCTGGTTACCTTGCCACGGCGTTTTTTGGCAGCCTCGAAGGCGAAGCGCGCAATGCGTTCTACCTCAGGGCGGGTGTAAAGCTCGATGTCGCTGGCTTCCTCTACGCCGTCAGCGTTGAGGTGCGCTTCCGTATGCTCGCCGAAGTAGATGCCGCCGGTCAGCTCACGCACGATTAAAAGGTCAGCGCCCTCTGCACGCTCTGTTTTCAGCGGGGATAGGTGCGCGGTGAATTTGGAAACGGTCATCGGACGCAGGTTGCAGTAGAGGCCGAGGGCCTTGCGGATACCCAGCAGGCCTTTTTCCGGACGGATAGACGGTTCCACATTATCCCATTTCGGGCCGCCGACAGCGCCGAGCAGGACTGCATCCGCAGCCTTGGCGCTGGCGATGGTTGCCTCCGGCAGAGGTACGCCGGTGGCATCAATAGCGCAGCCGCCGATGAGCTGCTTGTCATATTCAATTTCAAAGCCAAATTTTTTGGCAGCAGCGTCGAGAACCTCAACGGCTGCATCAACAATTTCTACGCCAATGCCGTCGCCTGGCAGTAAGCAAATCTTCATTATTTATGCTCTCCTTTAATATAGTTAATCAGACCGCCGCAGTCTGCAATGTGCTGAATAAATTCAGGCAGCGGCTTGGTTTTAATGGTAATGTTCTTGTTGAGAATCTTGATTTCGCCCTTGTTGACATCAACGTCAATCTCGTCGCCCGGCTCAATCTTTTCAACATCAGCGCCAATTTCCAGCACCGGCAGGCCTATGTTAATTGCGTTGCGGTAGAAGATGCGGGCGAAGCTGTCAGCGACAATGCATTTTACGCCCTTCACCTTTAAGACAACGGGAGCATGCTCACGCGAGGAGCCGCAGCCGAAGTTTTTGCCGGCTACGATGTAGTCGCCGGGCTGCACGTTGGCAGCGAAGTTGATTTCCAAATTCTCCTTCGCATCCTCCATAGCGTGCTCTGCTAATTCCTGGAAGTCGGCAATGTTCAGATATCTTGCCGGAATAATAACGTCTGTATCAATGTGGTCGCCATAACGCCAAACCTTGCTCATTTTACTACCTCCTCAGGGCTGGTGATATAACCAGTGATGGCACTGGCAGCAGCAGTATAGGGGCTTGCCAGATAAACTTCGCTGTCGACATGTCCCATACGGCCGCGGAAGTTGCGGTTGGTGGTGGATACTGCACGCTCGCCTGCTGCGAGGATGCCCATGTAGCCGCCGAGGCAGGGGCCGCAGGTCGGGGTGGAAACAGCAGCGCCGGCATCAATAAAGGTGTCGATATAGCCGCGGTGCATAGCCTCCTGATAAATCTGCTGGGTTGCCGGAATGATAATCATGCGTACATGGTCGCAGACCTTGTGGCCCTTGAGGATTTCCGCAGCCTGCTCCAAATCCTCCAGACGGCCATTGGTGCAGGAGCCGACAACAACCTGGTCGATTTTGATAGCGTGGCCCTCTTTAGCCGGATGTGTATTTTCCGGCAGATGCGGATAAGCAACAACAGGAACAAGCTCATCAAGCTTGATATCGAGCACGCGTGCATATTCAGCGTCCTCGTCAGCCGTAACAGCCTCCCACTCGCGGGTTACGCCGCGCTCCTTTAAAAATTCGATGGTCTTTTCATCAACGGGGAAGATGCCGTTTTTGCCGCCGGCCTCGATAGCCATGTTGCAGATGGTCAGGCGGTCAGCCATAGACAGCTCGCTTACGCCCTCGCCGCCAAACTCCAGCGACTGATAACGCGCTCCGTCTACACCAATCATACCGATGATGGTCAAAATAATATCCTTGCCCTTGACGTATTTCGGCAGCTTGCCTGTCAAATTAACCTTGATAGCCTGCGGAACCTTGAACCAGGACGTGCCGCTCGCCATAGCGCAGCCGATATCCGTCTGGCCCATGCCCGTGCTCAAGGCATTGAGTGCGCCATACGTGCAGGTGTGGGAGTCAGCGCCGATGATGATTTCACCCGGAGCAACCAGGCCCTTATCCGGCAGCAGTGCATGCTCAATGCCCATCTGGCCTACTTCAAAATAGTTTTTGATTTCATGCTTGCGTGCGAAGTCACGCATACGCTTGCACATGGTCGCGGATTTGATATCCTTGCAGGGAGAGAAATGGTCCGGCACCAGCGCAATTTTATTTTTATCAAATACCGGTTTGCCGATTTTTTCAAATTCGTTGATGGCCGGAGGACCGGTGATGTCGTTAGCTAATACTAAATCTACCTGCGAAACGAGCAGGTCGCCGGCGCTTACGCTGTCGCAATGAGCGTGCTTGGCTAATATTTTTTGCGTCATTGTCATTCCCATAAAATTATCCTTCTTTCTTTAGGGGCTGCCTATAAGGGGCCATTTGCTTCAGAAGCGCTCCTGACGCCCTTCTAGACAGCCTGTGAAATTTTGTGTTGGAAAGAGTATACCTGGAAATAAAAACAGCCCCTATCTGCGCTTGCAGATAGGGGCGAAATTTTTCGCGGTACCACCCTAAGTTGTACTTCATTGTCCCGATTAGCGAATCGGCAGCGTAACGTGCTGGAAACGTCTGCTCCTACTTTGTTCAGAGCAGCTGCTTACGGGTGAGCTTCTTTGCCTGCTTGCTGACGGCTTGCACCAGACGCCGCCTCTCTTGCTGCTGTGGCAGGTAAATTTTCCCGGTCTTCGCATTTTGTTCTTAAATTAAAAGCGACACATCACTGTGTTCTTTACATTATCGCAACATGTGCGCGATTTGTCAAGAGAAATTTTTCACTTTCGCCAAAAAGTAACATTCACGTCCTTGTCGGGTGGAAAGTGTACAATGAGAGCGTTGCTCTCGCTATGTTGTAATATAATTTACGCTTTGCTGCTGTATATATAGCATAAGTAGTGAATTTAAAAATATACGTGTATACAATTTGCAATGCGTGAGCGAGTATATTATAATTTGGATTACACTAATATAGTAGTCCACAAAAGAACTACTAAGATATTTGTTTTTTATTTTGAGGGGGATTTTTTATGAATACTTCGTTACCGAAGAAGCAGGGACTTTATGATCCCTGGTTTGAGCATGATGCCTGCGGTGTTGGTGTTGTTGCTAATATCAAGGGTAAAAAATCGAATAAAATCCTGCGACAGGCATTGGTTGTGCTGCATAATATGGATCACCGCGGTGGTCAGGGTGCAGATATGAACTCTGGTGATGGCGCAGGTGTACTGCTGCAGATTCCGCATAATTTTTTTGTGAAGGAATGCGCTAAGCAGGATATCGAGCTGCCGGAGGAGGGCAAGTATGCCGTAGGCTTTTTGTTCCTGCCGCCGGATATTGTAGAGCGCGAGAATGTGCAGCGTCACTTTGAGCGTATTATTGAGGCGAACGGACAGAGCGTGCTGGCCTGGCGTAATGTGCCTGTACACCCGGAGGTGCTCGGTGAAAAATCACGCCAGAGCATGCCCTTTATGGCGCAGGTTTTTATTAAGCCGTCGGAGGACGTTTTAGACAGAATAGATATAGATGATAATGCCTTCGAGCGTAAGCTTTACAGCATTCGCCGTCAGGCAGAAAATTATATCCGCTATGGCAATCTGCGCGGCGGCAAATATTTTTACGTTTCCAGCCTGTCGTCGCGGACTATTGTTTATAAGGGCATGCTGACGACAGAGCAGCTGCGTACCTTCTACGCTGATATGGAGGACAGCTCCATAGAAACGGCTATGGCGCTTGTCCATTCGCGCTTCAGCACGAACACCTTCCCCAGCTGGGAGCGTGCACATCCCTACCGTTATCTGATGCATA
>URVO01000025.1 GCA_900551335.1 uncultured Phascolarctobacterium sp. | reverse complement strand
AGCGTGGCGTAAATGCTCTGGCTGACGCTGTAAAAGTAACTCTCGGTCCTAAAGGCCGTAACGTTGTTCTGGAAAAGAAATTCGGCGCACCGACCATCACTAACGATGGCGTAACCATTGCTCGTGACATCGAGCTGGAAGATCCGTTTGAAAACATGGGCGCGCAGCTGGTTAAAGAAGTATCCATCAAAACTAACGATGTTGCTGGCGACGGCACCACTACTGCTACCGTTCTGGCACAGGCTATGATTAACGAAGGCATGCGCAACGTTGCTGCCGGTGCTAACCCGATGGTTCTGAAAAAAGGCATCAAAAAAGCAGTTGACGTTCTCGTTGACGAACTGAAAAATGTTTCCCAAAAGGTTGAAACCAAAGCTGCAAAAGCACAGGTTGCTTCTATCTCCGCTGCTGACGACGAAATCGGCAATCTGATTGCTGACGCTATGGAAAAGGTTGGCGACGACGGTGTTATTACTGTTGAAGAATCCAAAACCATGGAAACTCATCTGGAAACTGTTGAAGGCATGCAGTTCGACCGTGGCTACATCTCCCCGTACATGGCAACCGATGCTGACAAAATGGAAGCTGTACTGAGCAATCCGTACGTATTCATTACCGATAGAAAAATCACCATGATTGCCGACATTATGCCGGTTTTGGAAAAGGTTGTTCAAAACGGCGGCGAGCTGCTCATCATCGCTGAAGATGTTGAAGGCGAAGCACTGGCAACCTTGGTTGTCAACAAGCTGCGTGGCACCTTCAAGGCTGTTGCTGTTAAAGCTCCTGGCTTCGGCGACCGTCGTAAAGCAATGCTGCAGGATATCGCAACTCTGACTGGTGCTACTGTTATCAGTGAAGAGGTTGGCCGTAAGCTGGACAGCGCAACTATTGCTGACCTTGGCCGTGCAGGTCAGGTTCGCGTAACCAAAGAACTGACCACCATCGTTGATGGCTTTGGCGACAAGGATGCTATCGCTGCTCGCGTAGCACAAATCCGTGCACAAATTCCGGAAACCACTTCTGATTTTGATAAAGAAAAACTGCAAGAGCGTCTGGCTAAACTGGCTGGCGGCGTAGCTGTTATCAAGGTTGGCGCTGCTACCGAGGTTGAGCTGAAAGACAAAAAGCTGCGCATTGAGGATGCTCTGAATGCAACTCGCGCTGCTGTTGCTGAAGGCATTGTTGCTGGCGGCGGCACTGCTCTGCTGCAGGTTCAAGCTTCTCTGGCAAACATCGAAGCTACCGGCGACGAAAAGACTGGCGTAGAAATCGTTAAACGCGCTATCGAAGAGCCTGTTCGTCAAATCGCTTACAATGCCGGTCTGGAAGGCGCAGTTATTGTTGACACCATCAAACGCAGCGAAAAAGGCTACGGCTTCAACGCTCTGACTGAAGAATATGTTGACATGATTGCTGCTGGTATCGTTGACCCGACTAAGGTTACCAGAAGCGCACTGCAAAATGCTGCAAGCATCGCTGCTATGGTTCTGACCACTGAATCCATTGTAGCTGACAAGCCTGCTAAGGAAGGCGCTATGCCGGCAATGCCTCCGATGGGCGGCGGTATGCCCGGTATGATGTAATCGCTGCATCAAAAACTGTATAAAATAGCTTGAGTAGGCTATAGGATTGCACACTCTGCTGCTGAGGATTTCGGCAGCAGGGTGTGTTTTTTTATTGGAAATAGCATAGCCTAATAGTGCTTTTTATCGTTGATTGTGCTATAATATTTCTATTCTACAAATGAGGGAGTTGTTAAATATGCAGGAGGCAGCAGCAGAGAAAAATTTCTACTGGAGGCTCTTCAAGTCAACCTTTGTTATCAGCGCCTTTACGATTGGCGGCGGCTTTGTTATTATACCGCTTTTGAAGGCAAAGTTTGTTGATGAATATAAATGGCTGGATGATAAGGACGCGCTCAATCTCGTAGCGATTGCGCAGTCAGCGCCTGGCGTTGTGGCAGCAAATTCGGCTATCATCCTAGGCTATCGCATGGGCGGCTTTTTAGGCACGCTGGTAGCACTGCTGGCGACGATTCTGCCGCCGCTGATTACGCTGACGCTAATCTTCTATGCTTATGACAGCTTTGCGCACAACCAGTATATCCAGCTGCTTTTAAAGGGGATGCAGTGCGGTGCGACGGCGATTATTATCAATGTGGCGATTGACCTGCTCCAGAAGGAGCTGAAGAAAAAGCTGACGCTGCCGCTTGTGATTATAGCGGGCACGTTTATCGCTAATTATTTCTTTAATGTTAATTTGATGTACGCAGTTATTGTGGATGCTATTATAGGCTTCTTTCTGCTGCGTGATAAAAAGTATGCGTAAGGAGGCTGGCAAATGATTTACTGGGAACTTTTTTGGAGCTTTGTCAAGGTCGGCCTTTTTTGCGTGGGCGGAGGCTATGCGTCAATGCCGCTGATTCAGGCCGAGGTTATCGACAATCACGCCTGGATGACGATGGCGCAGTTTATTGATATTTTTACGATTTCGCAGATGACGCCGGGACCAATCGGCATTAATGCAGCGACATTTGTTGGTACGAAGGTAGCAGGTTTGCCGGGTGCAGTAGCGGCGACGGTGGGCTTTGTTTTTCCGTCGATTTTCATTGTGCTGATTTTAGCGAAGCTGTTCTTCAAATATGGTGATATCGGTCCGATTCGTGGCATTTTGAACGGTCTGCGTCCTGCTGTTGTGGCGCTTATCTGTTCTGCCGGCATGAGCTTTGTGCTGCTGGCCTTGTGGAATACAGAAACGCTGCCTAAGGATTTTACGAAGGTTGATTTAGTCGGCTGCATTGTCCTGCCGATTTCCTTATGGTGCATCCGTCACAAGGTGAGCGTTATCCGCACGCTCTGCCTGAGCGGTGTGCTGGGACTGGTGCTGGGCATTGCCGGAATAAGATAATATTTTGCGCTGCGTGTGCTTAACGCAGCGCTTTTTTCGTACAGAGTTAACGCATTATAAATTAACGGTTGACGTAACCTCGATTCTGCTATATAATAGATACAGTTAACCAACGAGGGACGTCGGTTAACTACTAAGATTAGGGATGTGAATGATAATGCAAAAAATTATTGCTTTGGCCGAGAAGGTTTTGAACGGCCAGGATATTACTAAAGAAGAAGCTGAATACTTGATAAATGTGAGCGATGACGATACCATGGTGCTTTTGTCCATGGCTGACAAGATTCGCCAAAAATATGCTGGTAATGAGGTTGACTGCTGTGCTATCATCAATGGCCGCAGCGGCAAGTGCAGTGAGAACTGCAAGTTCTGCGCTCAATCCGCACATTATCATACCGGCGTTAAGGAATATGGTCTGCTGAGCGAAGAGGAAATCTTCAATGCAGCAAAGAAGGCTAAGGAAGCAGGCGCTGTACGCTTCTCCATCGTAACCAGCGGCCGCGGCCAGAGCAAGGCTGATGACTTTGAAAACATCTGCCGCACTCTGAAGCGCATCAAGGAAGAGCTGCACATTGAGGTTTGCGCTTCTCTGGGCATTCTTACCGTAGAGCAGGCACAGGAGCTGCGCAAGGTTGGCGTAACCCGCTACCATTCCAATCTGGAAACTGCCGGCAGCAACTTCCCTAACATTTGCACTACTCATACTTATGCTGATAAATTCGTTACCATCAAAAATGCCCAGGCTGCTGGCCTGCGTGTTTGCAGCGGTGGTATCCTTGGCCTTGGCGAAACGCGTGAGCAGCGTGTAGAATGGGCCTTCACTCTGAAAGAGCTTGGCATTGACAGCGTACCGCTGAATATGCTGACACCGATTCCGGGCACACCGTTTGAAAACAACAAACCGCTGTCTCCGCTCGAAATCTTGCGCGCATTTGCAGTTTTCCGCTTCGTATTGCCGAAGGCACAAATCCGTACTGCCGGCGGCCGTGAGGTTAACCTGCGTGATTTGCAATCCATGGCACTCAATGGCGGCGCAAGCGGCATCATGATTGGCGGCTATCTGACAACTGCAGGCCGTGGCACTGACCGCGATATGCAGATGCTCAAGGACCTTGATCGTCCGCGCAGCAAGCCGAACCTTAATTAATTAGTTTTCATTAAAATTGCTAATACAAACTTACACCTTAAAATCTCGAAGAATGCAGGCTGTTATGCGAGCAGCCTGCATTTTTTATGCGCTATCGGCTTTATTTTATGGTATAATAGAATTTACTAATGAATTATAAGAGGTGAAGCAAGATGCAGTCACACTTTCTGATTATTACCGGTATGTCCGGTGCAGGCAAGACGCAGGTTGTGCGCACGCTGGAGGATTTGAATTTCTTTTGCATTGATAATCTGCCGGCGACGCTGATTCCTAAATTTGCGGAGCTTTGCCGCCAGACTTCTGAGGATAAGGTTGCACTCGTTGTCGATATCCGCGGCGGTGCTTTTTTCGATAAGCTTTTACAGGTTCTCGATGAGATGGAGGCCAGCGGACAGAAATATGAGTTACTTTTTCTTGATGCTTCTGATGCGACGCTGGTGCGCCGTTATAAGGAAACGCGTCGCCGTCATCCCTTGGGTGAGCGCAATACGCTGTTGAAAAATATTACCTGTGAGCGTGAGCTTTTGGATCCGCTGCGCGAGAAGGCGACGTATCTTATCAATACGACAACGCTGAGCCCGGCGCAGCTGAAGGCGAAGGTGACGGAGCTTTTTGGCGAGGGCTCGTCGAAGGAGCGCATGGGTATTGTTGTGCGTTCGTTTGGCTTTAAGCATGGCCTGCCGCTGGACAGCGACCTTGTGCTGGATGTGCGCTTTCTGCCGAATCCGTTTTATGTTGAGGAGCTGCGCCATATGACGGGCAACGACCGTCCCGTGGCTGATTTTATCTGCCGCTATCCGCAGACCTTCCAGTATTTGAAGCTTGAGGAGCAGCTGCTTGATTTTCTTGTACCACAGTATATCAACGAGGGTAAGGCGCAGCTTGTTATCAGCGTTGGCTGCACCGGCGGCCAGCATCGCAGCGTGTTTATTGCCAATAAGCTGTATGAGCATCTGCGCGAAAAGGGCTATAATGTGGAAGTTACTCATCGAGATATTCCCAAAAAGAATTAAGGGAGGAAGCTATGGGCTGGATTAGCTGGTTATGTCCGGGCATTAATTTGAAGCGCTGGCTGCTGCTGTTTGCGGTGGGCGTTTTGCTTTGTGCCTTGGGCTTAGCTTTATTTTTTAATTATCAGCTGATGGGCAAGGCGGAGGAGCTGCTGTTTCAGATGACCTATCTGACGACAGGACGCTATTCTAATGGCCTGATTATGACGCTGGGCGTAGCTTTTCTTATAGTTGGCTTCGCTATCATGGTCTATGGTACACGCCGCCTGATCAGCTCGGTTGTTTCTGTGGTTTTGCCGGAGAAAAGCGGCTCGCTGATGGAAACAATTTTTATGCAGCGTAAGCTGACGCATGGTCCTGCGATTACCGTTGTGGGCGGTGGCACAGGCTTGTCGACGCTTTTGCGTGGTATGAAATATATCACTAATAACTGTACTGCTGTCGTGACCTCGGCGGACGATGGCGGCTCCTCCGGACGCTTGCGTAAGGAGCTGGGCATTATTCCGCCCGGTGATTTGCGTAACTGCCTGACGGCCTTGGCTGACCGTGAGCCGTTGATGGAGCGTCTGATGCAGTACCGCTTTCAGGGCGATTCGCCGCTGGCAGGCCATTGCTTTGGCAATCTTTTTATTGCAGCGATGGCGCAGGCTGAGGGCGGCATGGAGGCCGGACTGAATGCGACGAGCCAGATTCTCAAGGTGCGCGGCAGAGTTATTCCCTCGACGCTGGAGAATATCCAGCTGCAGGCTCGCATGACGGACGGCACGGTCGTTACAGGCGAGTCGGAGATTCCAAAGGCACGCAAGCATATCAAGCGTATGCTGATGCTGCCTGCTGATGCGGAGGCGGCCAACGGCGCTATTGAGGCGATTTTGAAGGCTGATGTACTGATTTTCGGGCCGGGCAGCTTATATACGAGTGTTATTCCGAATATGCTGGTCAGCGGCATCCGCGAGGCTGTGCTGCAGTCGAAGGCGGTGAAGATTTATGTCTGCAACGTTATGACGCAGCCGGGCGAAACTGATGGCTATGGCGCGTATGAGCATGTGCAGGCGCTGATTAAGCATGCCGGAGCGCAGTTCCTTGATTATGTTATTGTCAACGATCAGGAAATCACCGGCGAGCAGCTGCGCCAGTATAATGCGGAGGGCTCGATGCCGATCAGGCCGGATATTGATAAAATCCGTGAGCTGGGTATTACGGTTGTGCCTGCGCGCCTGATAAGCAAGGATGACCTTGTGCGCCATGATCCGCGTAAGCTGGCACGCATTCTTATCGCCTTGATTTATCGTCTGCGTCTGTTTGGACGCGGTATGCAGTTCTTTGATTATTTCTTTATGAAGCAGGGTATGAAGAAGCTTTCTAAAGAGGATAAATAAAGTTTAAGAAAGGAGGAGGCCGATGTCTTTTTCTAATGATGTAAAAAATGAATTATCCCGCATTGAAACTAATGATGTAGCCGGGGATAAGGCGGAGCTTTTGGGACTTTTGCGCATGAGCGGCGCGATTGTCATCCGCGGTATGAATGTCGGCATCCACTTTTCTACAGAAAATGCTGCGCTGGCACGTCGTGCGCTGCAGCTTTTGAAGAGCAATTATCAGGTGCAGACCGAGGTCGTTATCACCCGCTCGCGCCGTTTGAAGAAAAATAACCGCTATCAGGTGCAGGTTATTCCGTCGCCGCAGGTAAGTACAGCGCTTTATGAGCTGCAGCTTTTGAGCGTAGAGAGCGATTTGAAGAATCCGCTTCTGGAAAACCATGATTGCAAGCGTACCTTTTTGCGCGGTGCTTTTTTAGGCGGCGGCAGCATCAGCCGTCCGTCGAGCGATTATCATCTGGAGATGGTGACAGAGAATGAGGATTTTGCGCATACGATTATCAAGATTATGCAAAGCTTCTCTTTGAAGGCAAAGCTGACTGACAGAAAAAATGAGTATATCGTCTATCTGAAGGACGGTGAAAGCATTATCAATTTTCTCAGCGTTATTGGTGCGCATAATGCGATGATGGAGCTGGAAAATGTGCGTATTGTTAAGGAGATGCGCAATAATGTCAACCGTGCGGTGAACTGCGAAACGGCTAACCTGAATAAGGTGGTCAAGGCTGCGGTGCGTCAGGTGCGCTGCATCCATTATATTGATGAGCACATGGGGCTGGCCGAGCTGCCGCAGCCGCTGCAGGAGGTGGCGAAGCTGCGCCTTGAGCATCAGGACGTATCGCTGAATGACCTTGTGGAATATTCCGGCGGACTGGGCAAATCCGGCATCAATCACCGTCTGAAGAAGCTGCAGGAGATTGCTGTTGGCTTGGGTATGGAAATGGAGAAGGAAGCATGATGAAGAAAATATTGCTGGGACTACTGCTTTTAGTCGTGCTGGCGGCGGCTGGCGCTGGTATAGCGTGGCAGCTGAACGGCGAACGCTGGCAGCAGGAATATGCTGCGTATCGCAAGACCGGTGCGCCGGTGCTCATGTATCATGCTGTTGGCAATGACGAGGGCGCGGACTGGCCTAAGACGCTGATTATGAAGCCGGAGCTTTTTGAAGCGCATCTGCGCTATCTGAAGGAGCAGGGCTATACGATGGTAACGGTGGTTGAGCTGGCGGAGCGCTTGCAAAAGGGCGAGAGCGTGGACAAGTATGTTGCGCTGAGCTTTGATGACGGCTATAAAAATAATTACAGCGTGGTGCTGCCGCTGCTGCAAAAATATGATGCTAAGGGCTCGTTCTTTGTTATCAACAAGGATATGGGCGATGAAACGCATATGAATGAGCAGGAAATCAAGGGCCTGATTGACGCAGGCATGGAGCTTGGCTCGCATACGTACAGTCATGGGCCGCTGGGCAAGATTCCTGAAAAATATCTTGTCTGGGAGCTGGATACATCGCGTTATTGGCTCAAGAAGAAGTTTGACGGCTACATTGTGCGCACCTTGGCTTATCCGAACGGCAGCTATAATCCGACGGTTATTGCTGCGGCCAAGAAATATGGCTTTTACCGTGCGCTGACGGGGCATATCGGTCTGAATACGGCGGCGACCTATCAGGCAGCGCCGATGGAAATGTATCGCGTGACTGTGGCGGACGATGGCAATGGGCTGGAGGGCTTCAAGAAGCGTCTGGAGCAGGCGTATTTCTTCGGCTTTTTGCAGACGAAGGGCATAGATATAAATGTCGTGAGAGATATTTTTGTGCAGTAAGGGCATAGTATTAGGCAAAATAAAAGACTGGTTAGTTAGATTCAAAATCAATCTAGCTAATCAGTCTTTTTTGCTTTGCATAGTGTCTAGCAACGAAACTATGATATCAATCTGTTCTGGTGGTAAATTTTTTAGCAGGTTAAGCGCTTTGGTAATTTTTTCAGGGGAAGGATTCTGCTTATCAAAGAATTGTTGAGGCGTAATGTTGAGGTATTCACATATATAGAAAAATCCCTGCATAGACGGATAGTTAAGTTTGTTTTCAATTCGATTTATATAGCTTTCATTTTGACCGATGGCCAAGCTCATTTCCCTTGCAGATATCTTTTTCTGTTGTCTGAGTTCTGTTAAGCGTTTAGCAAAAAAATCTTCGTACATATATTTCGCCTCCATAAGATATTATAGGCTATAAGTATACAAAAATCAGAGCACTAAACATCATAAAATCGTTGACGTAAGATTTTAAAAATCCTATAATGATAAGTATAGAGTGTTAGTTACTATGAAAGCTATCGCTAATGCTCTATTGTGCTTCTTTGTTTATAAAAGCTGTGAATTAAGGAGGAACTCAAGATGAAAAAAAGACATTTTAACTTAATCAAGACAGGTAGAAAGAGCAAGCTTGCTTTGATAGTTGGTTTAGCGTTAGCTATGTCTGCGATGGGAAGCGTGTATGCTAGTGGGAATGATGACACGTTTAAGAATTTTGCTAACGGTGAAAAGCTAAATAATATAGCTACTTCAATAAGAAATGAGCAATATAGTATATTTGATGAGGATATAAATCGAGTTAATACAATTAATGAATTTCAAAATAGCACGGGCTTGGCAAGTATTAATGCAGATAAAGCATATGCATTAGGATACACAGGAAATGGCGTTAAGTTAGGAATGATGGAAAATGGATTACCTGATATTTTACATAAGGATTTAAATAGTAATGGGGAAAATAATATTCAGAATAAATATGGAAATCTTGAAACTAGCGAACACTCTACTCATGTAGTAGGTATTATGGCTGCAAGAAAAAATGATAATATTAAAAATCCTAAAAATATGCATGGCGTTGCATATAACTCTAAAGTTGATGCTTTTGGAATAAGCACGCTGTTCGCTGGATCATGGATGGATAAATTGCTAATAAAAATAGGTGATGATATTGTTGCAGTAAATGAGAGTTTTGGTGGGGCTGGTTCTACTTATGGAACAAAAATAATTAATGAATCAATTATTAATAAAGGTGGAATAATAGTCAAAGCTATAGGTAATGATACTGAAATAAATCCTTCTATAAATGGTGGTATTATAGATTATGATAATAAAAAATATAGAAATAATTATATAACTGTTGGAGCTCTTGATTCATCATCTTCTACAGAAGAAGCTAGTTTTTTAGGATTGACTAGTAATACACCAGGAAATAAGTTGTCTAAGACGACTGTTATGGCTCCCGGGGTAAGGATTAATTCAACTAAAAACGGACTTAAGTATGGAGAAATGACTGGTACATCAATGGCAACACCACATGTAACTGGAGTAAGTGCTTTAGTAAAGGAAGCTTTTCCATATCTTTCTGGTGAAGGGCTTTGTGACACTATTCTTTCTACTGCAAATAATAAGTTTCGATTAGCTCCTGTATATTGCCAATTAGTCTTTACTGATGATGGAGAATTAGTAAAAGAATTGAAACTTATTTTAGTGAACAAGAAAATCAATAACTTAAATAGTAAAGATGTTGATAATGCAATGAGACAGATGTATGAAAAATATCTAACTAATAAATATACAAGCTATGAAGAATTTAAGCAAGCTGATATAAAAAGAAGTTATCGTGAATGTACAAGAGAAGAAGTTTTTGGACAAGGCATTGTTGATGCAGGTAAAGCAGTTCAAGGTTTAGGTGCTATTGATGTTGATAGACTTTATCAAGAAGATATTACGACAAGATATAGTAATGAAAAATTTTATATGTATCAAGTAGACACGAAAAAAGCAGAAGATAATTTTAAAGGTCGTAACTATAGCATTTGGAGTAATGATATTTCCGAGAAAAACGTTAATGATATTCATGCTGGATTAGAGAAGACTGGTTCTGTAGGCTTGATTTTACTTGGCGAAAATGCTTATACTGGTCCCACCGTTGCCAAAGGAGGATTTTTGCATATTGTTAGAGGTGTAGGTGGTGACGTATATGCATTGGGCAATAGAGGCGATTCTGTTGAAATTAATGGATATGGTAAAAATGTATATGCTTTAAAAGATTGCAAAGTGAAAATTACGGATACGGTAACTAAGAATTATGCTAA
>URVO01000024.1 GCA_900551335.1 uncultured Phascolarctobacterium sp. | reverse complement strand
TACGCTGGCTACAAACAGCGTTGGCCAAAGCACGCGTCTGCTGACGGCGCTGTCCTTTATTCTGCTTGGCTTTACCGGTGCGCTGGCGCTGGGCTGCTTCGTGCGCTTCTTTGGCATAACCTTCCTGGGCCGTGCGCGCAGCGAGGCTGTGGAGCATGCGCATGAAAGCGACGGCTTTATGCTTACTGCTATGGGTATTGCGAGCGTGCTGGTGCTGGCCTTCGGCCTGTATCCTGTGCCTGTGCTGCAGGCTGCAAGCTTTGCGCTCGGCGTGCAGCCTGACTTTGCCGCTGATGCTATGGGCCTGAGCTGGGCAGGCGTAGGCTATAAGCCTGTGCTGCTGCTCGTTCTGCTGGCAGTGCTGAGCCTGGTGCTGTGGCTGGCCGTAAAGGACAGCTTTGTGCGCAAGGACGTAACCTGGAACTGCGGCACCTATCCGACGCAGCGTCAGCAATACTCCGCGACCGGCTTCAGCAAGCCTGTTCGCAGAGCCTTTGATTATCTGCTGAAGCCGAAGCGTCAGGTGACCTATATGCGTAAGGACCACGCATATTTTGGCCGTCAGCTGTCTTATAAATTAGAAATTCCTGATATGATTACTGAAAAGCTTTATCTGCCCTTCCAAAAGCATTTTGTAGGCATTTCCGCATTCTTGCGCCGCCTGCAGCAGGGCAGTGTGCGTTTGTATGTGGCCTACGTTATGGCTGCAATGGTGCTGGTGTTAGTCTGGGGGGCGTTGTATAAATGATGGAACTGCAAAATGATTTAATACAGCTCGCTCTGGGCTTGGCGCAGGCCGTAGCGCTGCTTTTATGCGCGCCGCTCGTGACGGGCATTATCAAAAAGACGAAGGCACTGCTGCAGAACCGCATTGGCAGCAGCGTCTGGCAGGAATATTACGATATCCGCAAGTGGTGGGGCAAGGACACGATGCTTACACCGTATACAGGTATTATCTTCAAGCTTGCACCCTGTGTATATTTTATTACGACTCTTGCCGCAGCCTGCATGCTGCCGAGCTTTATCGGCGGCAAGGTGAGCTTTGGTGACGTGTTCGTCTTTGTTTATCTGCTGGCTTTGGGCCGCTTCTTCATGGCAGTATCCTCGATGGATGCGGCGACGGCCTTTGGCGGCATGGGCGGCAGCCGTGAGGTTTACGTGGCTGCCTTTGTAGAGCCTGTCGTGATGCTGGCAATTCTTTCGAATGTGCTGCACACTGGCAGCACCTCGCTCGCCGGCATGAGCCTGCGTCCTGATGAGGTCAACCTGACGGTAGCAGGCGTGCTGACCTGTATTGCCTTCTTCCTGATGCTGCTGGCAGAGAACAGCCGTATCCCTGTAGATAACCCGGATACCCATCTGGAGCTGACGATGATTCACGAATGCATGACGCTGGAATATTCCGGCCGCCTGCTGGCGCTGATTCATTGGGCAAGCCAGCTGAAAATCTTGATTTTCTTAGTGCTTTTCGCAATGCTTTATCTGCCGCTCGACCTGCCGGTTATCCTCAAGGTGCTGCTGGGTGCTGTGGCTGTGGGCGTTGTGGAAACGCTGAATAATAAAATGCGTCTGTTTAAGGTGCGCGTCTATCTGGCGGCGGCAGGACTTATGCTGCTGCTGGCGGTAGTGGCGCAGTAAGGAGGAAGCGATGGAATATTTAGTAGTAAGTTTAATGTTTATCGTCTTCCTGCAGACGAGATTTATGGAGCTGCGCCGCGCGACGCTGTGCCTGGCTGTGCAGTCTGCTTTGATTGCAGCGGCCTGCCTCGTTGTCGGTATGAGTCATGGCAGTGGCCTGCATGCCTGGCTGCCAGGTCTGCTGACCATTGGCGTCAAGGTGCTCTTTATTCCGTATGCCATTTTGAAGGTTGTACACCAGCTGCGTGACGAGCGCGAAATCGTCAGCGACATCAACGTCAACTATTCTACCGCTGTGGCTGCAGGCAGCCTGGCACTGGGCTATATGGTTATCGACGGTTTGCTGCCGCACGTTGAGGGCCGCGATATTCTGGCGACCTCGATGTTTATGATTATGACCGGCCTGACGCTGATTGTTCTGCGCAGCCGTGCGATTATGCAGATGATTGGCCTGATTACGATGGAAAACGGCATTTACCTTTTAGGCCTGATTATGACCGAGGGCCTGCCGCTGATTATCGAGCTGGGTGTTTTTCTTGATGTGCTGATTGCTGTTGTTATTTTAGTTATTTTGACCTCGCGTCTGCGTCTGTCCTTCAAAACGACGGACACTAACGTGCTGGATAAGCTGAAGGGTTAGGAGGATATAATGTTAACATACATTTTGCTTTTATTATGTCTGCCGCCCCTGTGCGCAATTCTGGCTCTGGTCGCAGGCTTCAACAATAATATTTTGCATTGGCTGCACCGTCTGACGGCAGCAGCTGTGGGCGTTTGCGTTTTTCAATTAGCGAGCAGCTTTAATCCTGCGCGTCCATATGTCGATGATTATTTTTACATCGACGCGCTGAATATGTGGGTGATTATCATCATCACTACGCTGTATCTGGCGGCAACCTGGACGGCACGCAGCTATCTGACGCGTGAGGAGCGCTGCGGCGTGCTCAAGGGCGAGCAGCTGCAGACGGGCCGTTATTTTGCGCTCATGCAGCTTTTCTGCTGGACGATGTTCATCGTGCTGCTGGTGAAAAACCTCGGCCTGATGTGGGTAGCGATTGAGGCGACTACGCTTATCAGTGCGCTGCTCATCTCCTTTAAATTTACGCGCTCTGCTCTGGAAGCAACGTGGAAATATATCATGGTCTGCACCGTCGGCATCTGTCTGGCGCTTTTGGGAACGCTGATTCTCTATTATGCGCAGCTCGATGCTCTGGGCGGCGACAAGGCCCTGAGCTGGCTCTATCTTTATGAGCATGCCAGCAGCCTGGACCCAGCTATGACCAAGCTGGCGCTGCTGTTCATCGTTATCGGTTACGGTACGAAGGCAGGCATGGCGCCGATGCATACCTGGCTGCCTGATGCCTACGCTGAGGCTCCGTCGCTGACGAGCGGCATGCTCAGCGGTGCGCTGTGCAGCTGTGCAATTTACGTGCTGCTGCGTAATCTGGTGATTCTGCTGCCGACAGCCGGCGTAGCGATGATGAGCAGCATGCTGTTGTTCTTTGCTGTGCTGACCGTGGCGATTGCTGTACCCTTTGTAGTTGTACAGCGTGATGTGAAGCGTATTCTGGCTTATTCCTCTATGGAAAATATCGGTATTATGGTCGCTGGTATCGGCGCCTTCTCTGCGTTCTCGCTGAAGGCCGTGATGCTGCATATGTACAGCCATGCGATGATTAAGTTTGTGCTGTTTTATATCGCCGGTACGATTATTCAGGAGTACCAGACACGTAATATGATGCGTATCCATGGTATGATTAAGGACGTGCCGCATACGGCAACCTTTTGGCTTTTAGGCATGCTGGGTATTCTCGGCCTGCCGCCGATGGGCCTGTTCTTTAGTAAGTTTTATATTATGACGGCGCTGTTCCGCGAAGGTCACTGGCTGGCCGGCAGTCTGCTGATTGTGCTCTTGGCAGGCGTGCTCATTGGTATTTTGTACCACGGCATGCGTATGCTCTGCGACCAGCCGAAGCGCAAGGCGCTGGGCGATTTGCTGGGCAAGATTGACGTGCCTGTGCTCGCTGTGCTTTTGCTGCTGACCTGTGTGGTGGGCGCTGGCTTTGAAAATATTCCCTGGCTCAACAATCTGCTGAATCAGGCTGTGCGTATTATAGGAGGCTGAGAAAATGCTAGTTAAACCTGAAAATCTGCGTGGTGCGGCGAATATCTGCAGCGATAGCGGCCGCCATCCGCTGACAGCTATGTTTGGCGCCGACGAATCGCTGCGCACCGGTATGCTGGCGATTTACTGCCTGTTCTATAATACGGATAAGCACGATATCGACGTGCTCAAGGCGGAGTTTCCCGCGGACGGGCCGCTGAACTATCAGAGCCTGACGACGCTGCTGCCGGCGGCTGCCTGGTATGAGCGCGAGCTGCATGATATGTTTGGCTTTATTCCGGAGGGACATCCCGATTTGCGTCCTCTGGTGCTGCATGAAAGCTTTCCTGAGGGCTTTCATCCGCTGCTGAAAAAATATCCCAAGGATTTTGATGCTCGCGGACAGCGTGAATATGAGATGCTGACCTCGCAGGGCGAGGGCCTGTTCGAGGTTCCTGTCGGCCCTATTCATGCAGGCATTATCGAGCCTGGTCATTTCCGCTTCAGTCAGGCAGGTGAGGCAATGCTGCAGTTAGATGCCAAGCTGTTCTTTACGCACCGTGGCATTGAAAAGAGCGTCGAGGGCCTGACGCCGCAGGAGGCACTGCCCATCGTGGAGCGTATCTGCGGCGCATGCAGCGTAGCAAATACGCTGAGCTTCTGTCAGGCTGTAGAAAAGCTGTCGGAGGCGAAGGTGCCGTACCGCGCTTGGCTTATCCGCACGCTGGCAGCAGAGCTGGAGCGCTTGTATAACCATGTGGGCGATACGGGCAATATCTGTGCCGGCGTTGGCTTTTCGCCGATTATCAGCATGGGCACGCGCCTTAAGGAGTATCTCATGCAGCTGAACGAAATGGTGGCAGGCAACCGCTTTTTGCGCGGCCTGATTATTCCTGGCGGCGTAAAATATGATGTGACCGATGCTATGCTCGACGAGATTGAGGAGGTTCTGCGTGGCGTGCAGCGCACCTATGCAGACATGGTACACATCATGTGGGAGCAGGCCAACTTTATCAACCGTATCCGTACTACCGGTCATGTGCGTCAGGAGACAGCCTTTGACCTCGCTATGGTCGGCGTGGGCGCGCGTGCCAGCGGTATGCAGCGCGACAGCCGCAAGGATATCGGCTATGGCATTTATGATGAGCTGGACTTTGAGGTAGTAACCGAGACGGCAGGCGACGTAGAAGCGCGCATTAAGGTGCGCATCGGTGAGGTGGCGCAAAGCCTTTCGCTGGTACGTCAGCTGTGCAGCAAGCTGCGCCGTAACGCTGAGACTGAGCTGGCTGTGGAGCTGGGCGAGCTGAAGCAGGAGGAAGGCCATTTCAGCTGGGGCATCAGCGAATCTGCCCGCGGTGATAACCTGCACTGTCTGGCTATTGACGAGAATGGCCGTATTGACCGCCTGTTTGTGCGCAGTGCGTCCTATCCGAACTGGCCTGCGCTGACTGTGGCAGTCCAAGGCGACATCATTCCGGACTTTCCGCTGATTAATAAAAGCTTTGAGCTGTGCTATGCCTGCATAGACCGCTAGGGAGGTGGCAAGATGTTAAAGATGCTGGAGGCAATCTTCGCCGGGAAGATTGCAACGGAAAATATAGATACTACCGGTCATAAGCGTCTGCGCGGTGAGCTGAGCTGCGGCGCTGGCTGTGACGGCTGCGGCAAGTGCGCAGAGGTCTGTCCTGTCAAGGCTGTGAGCGTGGAGCAGGGCAAGGCAAAGATAGATTATAACAAATGCCTTTTCTGCGGCAAATGCGTAGAAGCCTGTGCCAATGATTCCTTGACGCATACCAATCGCGACAAGCTGGCCGAGATTCTTACGGAAAGCGCCGTAGAGGTAAGCAGCGCAGTTACAGCGAAGCTGGGACGCTCGCTGCATGTGCGTCATCTTGATGCAGGCAGCTGTAATGCCTGCGACTTTGAGATGGGCGCCTTGAGCAATCCTGTTTATGATTTGCACCGCTACGGTATCGCCTTTGTTGCTTCGCCGCGTCATGCAGATATGCTCATGGTCACCGGCGTAGTGACACGCAATCTGGAGCAGGCGCTGCGCATGACATATGATGCTATGCCTGAGCCGAAGATGGTAATGGCCTGCGGCGCGTGTGCGTGCGGCGGTGAAACGTATGGCAGCACGTATGCGACGGTAGGCAAGGCGGCAGACGTTGTGCCTGTCGATATTGCTGTACCAGGCTGTCCGCCGCGTCCGAGTGCGATGCTTGTAGCTTTATGCGCTGCAGCAGATATGCTGAAGGAAAAAATGTAAAGAGAAGCTGCATACCTGCATGGTTCATAAATAGTGAGATGCTGTATAGATGAAAATAAAAATGCATAAATGTGCAAATTTATACTTGCACTTTGCCTAAAATCGTGTTAAGATAATACCACCCTTGATTATTAAGGGTGAATAAGCAAATGAGGGGGAGCTTATTATGATTATCTTTAGACCTGCAACCTTTGCAGATGTAGAGCATATACACAAATTATTGAATTATTATGCACATGAAGGCCTGATGCTGCCGCGTTCGCGTAACTCGATTTACGAGAATCTGCGTGACTATGTGCTGGCGGTAGAAAATAATCGTCTGCTGGGCTGCGGTGCGCTGCACTTTGTGTGGGACCGCTTTGCCGAGATTCGCTCGGTAGCGGTGGAGCCGTCGCTGAAAAAAACAGGCATTGGCCGTCAGCTTGTGCAGCATTTGGAAAAGGAAGGCATAGAACGCGGCGTGACGATGTTCTTTACGCTGACCTATCAGCCTGGATTTTTCGCGAAATGCGATTATATCGAAACGGATAAGGACAAGCTGCCGCAGAAGGTCTGGAAGGAATGCGTTTATTGTCCGCAGTATCCTTACTGCAACGAAATGGCTTTCATAAAAACTACAGTGGACTACGTTCCGTCAAAAATGCAATTTTAAGGAAAGAGGCTGTCAGCTTGGCAGTCTCTTTTTTGTGAATTCTGCGTAATATTATGATAAACCGTCTTTTAGGTATTGCTTTTTTGCATGAAATAGGGTAAGATTACATTAGTATTATTATCTTATGAAGAGAGGTTACTGTTTAATGAAAAAAACTTTCCTGACTTTAGTAATGGCTTTAGTAATGGCGTTCGGCTGCACTGTCAGCGCATTTGCAGCAGAGGTTATCGGCTATGTAAATGTTGAGCGTGTATTCCGCAACTATCCTGATATTCAGACCACGATGAGCGTTATCAATCTGGAGCGCCAAAAGGCTGAAAACGAATTTAACCAAAAGGCTCCGAGCCTGGATGACAAGGGCAAGCGTGAGCTGGGCGAAAAGCTGTCTGCTCAGGTAGATAAGAAGGAAGCTTCTCTGCTGAACCCGATTCGTTCCAAAATCCGCAAAACTATCGGTGAGGTTGCTAAATCTCACGGCATCACCAACGTTGTTGACGCTGGCGCTATGGTTTTCGGCGGTCAGGATTTGACTGAAGAGGTTATTGCCGCAGTTAACAAAGCAAAATAATTGAAGTGATTTCTGAAGACTGTCGTAAGCAATTGCGGCAGTCTTTTGTTATAGGAGAAGAGTTTATGCTAGACTTTTTAGAGGATAACAAAAAGCATACAATTTGTCTGGTGGGCGGCGGCGGCAAGACGACGCTGCTGTATGAGCTGGCCGAGCACTTTGCGGCGCAGGGACGCAGGGTGCTAGTGCTCACGAGCACGCATATTCTGCAGCCGGATGCTGCATTTTATGCGGAGAACACAGCGGACGCGCGTGCTTTATGGCAGCGCGGCAGCTATGCCGTTATCGGTACGCCTGAGCCTGCCAGCGGCAAGCTGACGCTGCCGCCAATGGCGCTTTACGCTGAGCTGTGGCAGCAGGCTGAGATCATTCTCTGCGAGGCAGACGGCGCGAAGCGCCTGCCGTGCAAGCTGCCTGCCGCGCACGAGCCGGTGCTGCTGCCGGAATGCGACATCGTGCTGGCAGTGGCCGGAGCAGATGCCTTGGGCAGAGCGCTCGGCGAGGTGTGCTTCCGCTTTGAGCTGGCACAAGGCTGGCTGACGGAGGCTGCGAGCGACGTAAAGCTGGACGCAGAGCTGCTGGCGTGTCTGCTGACGGACGAGCGGGGAGCACGCAAAAATGTTGGCAGCAGGGCGTACTATGTTATTCTGAATAAATGTGATACAATAACAGAGGAGCTGGCGCAGAGGGTGCGTACTGCTTTGCTGGGTAAAGGCCTGGCGGCGGAGCGCATTTGGCTGCGTGGACGCAAAAATAATTAAGCGTGAGGGGTAGACTTATGATAAATCCAAAAATTATTGTACGCGGTGGCGGCGATTTGGCGACCGGCGTAATTCATCGCCTGTGGAGCGCAGGCTTTAAGGTTCTGGTGCTGGAATGTGCGCAGCCTGCGGCTATCCGCCGTCAGGTGGCGTTATGCGAGGCAGTTTATCAGGGCGAGGCGACGGTGGAGGGCATGACAGGCGTGCTGCTTCACTCGCTGGCAGAGGTGCAGAGCGTTTGGGAGGCAGGCCGAGTGCCTGTGCTTGTTGATGAGAGCTGTGCCTGCGCCGCAGAGCTTCAGCCTGATATCCTGATTGATGCGATTATCGCCAAGCGTAATCTGGGCACGAAGCGTTCGCTGGCAGCGCTGACTATTGCGCTCGGCCCGGGCTTTACAGTGGGCGAGGACGTGGATGTGATTGTCGAGACTAAGCGCGGACACAATTTGGGCCGCATTATCCGCAGCGGCAGCGCGGCACCGAACAGCGGCATTCCCGGTAATATTGGCGGCTTCAGCAAGGAGCGTGTGCTGCATGCCGCATGTGCCGGCGTGCTGCATATCGTGCGCGACATTGGCAGCCTTGTAGAAAAGGACGAGGTCATTGCTTATATAGAAAAGGAGTCTGGCGAGCAGGTGCCGGTGCTGGCGACGCTGACAGGTATCATTCGCGGTATGATTCGTGAAGGCTTTGTTGTTACGCAGGGCTTTAAGATTGCTGATATTGACCCGCGGCAGGAGGAGCTGGCGAACTGCTTTACGATTTCGGATAAGGCGCGCTGCATTGCCGGCAGTGTGCTGGAATTAGTTTGCCGTTATGCACAGGAGAAGCAAAAATGAAGCATTTAATGGAACAAATACGCGCACAGGCTTTAGCTTCACAGCTGTGTTATCTGGTGGCTTTGATTGAAAGCGAGGGCTCTACGCCGCGCTCAAGCGGTGCTTATATGCTCGTTGGTCGTGAGAAACGGCTTTACGGCACGATTGGCGGCGGCGGCATGGAGTATGCGGCGCAGCAGCTGGCGCAAAAATGTCTTGCTGAAGGCAGGCAGAAGAGCTTTGCGCAGCTGTATGACCTGTCGCCCAAAGCAGGCATGGCCTGCGGCGGCAGCTGCCAGGTACAGTTTTGCTATCTGCCCGCGTCAGAGGAGACGCTGGCTTTCGCTGAGGAAGTGCTTAGTGCGCTGAAAAAGCATGAGCCTTGGTGGTTCCTGCTGCCCTTGGGTGAGGGAGAGCGAAGCTGCTGCATAAAAAAAGACCTGCCGCTTGCAGGTCGACGTGGAGCTGTAACGCTGGACGGCGTAAGCTATTACGCAGAGCAGTACAGCTATGACGGACGTGTATATGTTTTTGGTGCCGGACATGTGGGACGAGAGCTGGTGCCGCTTTTGTGTCACCTTGGCTTTGACTGCGTTGTGTATGACGATAGGGAGGAGTTTGCCGATGCAGCAGCTTTTCCGCAGGCTGAAAAAGTGCAGGCCGTTGACTTCCAAAGGCTGGCAGAGGTCTGCTCGCCGACGGAGCGCGATTACGCGGTAGTTATGACGCGCGGCCATGTGCATGATGCTAACGTGGAGCGCTTTCTGCTGACCACGTCCGTTGGCTATATCGGCATCATGGGCAGCAGGAGCAAGGCAGCAATGGCGCGTGCGGCTCTGCTTGCCGAGGGCTATACGCAGGAGCAGCTGGCGAGAGTCACGACGCCGATAGGTATAGCTATAGGCAGCGAAACGCCGGCAGAGATTGCCGTAAGCATAGCAGCGCAGCTGATTCAGGTGCGGTCAAATCGTTAATGCGTTAATGTGTTTCGGCAATAGCGCTCTCAGTCCGAACAATCACAGAAAATGTGTAAAAAATGTACGAAAAAAGCCTTTACAACTTTTTCTGGGTACGGTAAAATATACGCATGAATAATAGTAGAGAGGTGCTTTTATGGCAAAATTTGTGAAAATTTCTGAGGAGGCGTACAAGTTTGAAGGCAAGCTGCCGCTGGGTACAGCCATTCCTTTAGGCTTACAGCACGTGCTGGCGATGTTTGTAGGCAACCTGACGCCGGTGCTGATTATCGGCGGTGCCTGCGGCATTGTTGGCGGCGCAGGCTTTGCTGATCTGCAGGTCAGCCTGATTCAGAATGCGATGATTGTTGCAGGTCTGGTGACGCTGCTGCAATTATACAGTGTCGGTCCCTGCGGCGGCAAGGTGCCTATCATCATGGGTACCAGCTCCGGCTTCATCGGTGTATTTGCTGGTATTGTGGCTACGCTGGGCAGCGGTGTTGTTGCTTATGGCGCGATTATGGGCGCATCGATTATCGGCGGTGTTTGTGAAGCGCTGCTAGGCTTTGTGCTGAAGTATATCCGTCGCTTCTTCCCACCTGTTGTCTGTGGTACCGTCGTTCTTTCCATTGGTCTGTCGCTGATTTCTGTAGGCGTCAATTCCTTTGGCGGCGGCTTCAAGACGAAGGACTTTGGCTCTATCGAAAATCTGCTTTTAGGCTTATTCGTGCTTTGCGTAATTCTTTTCTTCAAGCATGGCACTAAGGGCTTTTTTAGCTCTTCTTCTATCCTGATTGGTATTATTGCCGGTTATATTGCTGCCTTTGG
>URVO01000023.1 GCA_900551335.1 uncultured Phascolarctobacterium sp. | reverse complement strand
GATCGTGGTGATGGGGTTGGCTTTAGCTGGTATTATGATGCCTTACTTTTCAATGTTGCTAAACGCATTACAACGATTGAAAAGCCTGTTATCGCTTGGGTTAATGGCGTAACTGCCGGCGCCGGTGTTAACCTGATGCTGGCATGCGATCTGATTTATGCTTCCGGCAAGGCGCGCTTTGGCGAAAGCTTTGCGAAGGTTGGCCTGATTCCTGACTGCGGCGGCTTGTACTTCCTGCCGAAGGCTATTGGTGTGCATAAGGCGAAGGAGCTGATGTTCACCGGCGATCTGATTGATGCTGCGACTGCCAAAGAGCTGGGCATGCTGAACCATGTCTGTGAGGATGCAGAGCTTAAGGATAAGGTCTATGAGATGGCTGCACGTCTGGCTGCAAGCGCTCCGCTGGCTATCGGCCTGACGAAGAAGTATCTGAACAACACTGCGCTGACCTTGGATGAGGTGCTGGCAATCGAAGAAACTACGCAGGCTTTGCTGATGGGCACTGACGATTGCAAGGAAGGCATTGCTGCTTTCTACGAGAAGCGTGCGCCGCAATTTACCGGTAAATAAGCCGTGATAACTGCTTAAGCAGGCGTTGCAGGCAAAAAATATAAAAGATTTAACGGAACTGTCACACAAAAGGTTGTAATAGTTCCGTTTTCTTTTTGACGGGACAAGGCTTTTTGTTGTATAATAATATTTATGAAAAAGTCGGCATTTTATTCTGGAGTGCCGAAGAAAACGAAAATTACCTGTCTGGAGGTTTTTATGCTTGATATAAGTACGATGATATATCGTATTCCTGCTTTATTATTTGCGATTACGATTCATGAATATGCGCACGCGCAGTGTGCAGACAGCATGGGTGATCCGACTCCGCGTTATATGGGACGCTTGACCTTTAATCCGATGGCGCATCTGGATCCGATTGGTGCGCTGCTGCTGGTGGTGGCCGGCTTTGGTTGGGCGAAGCCTGTAGCGATCAATGCGAGCAACTTCCGCAACCGCAAGGAGGGCATGCTGAAGGTTTCTATTGCCGGTCCTGCGGCTAATCTGTTCCTGTGCTTTCTGGCAGCCTTCATCATGGCGCTTATGAACCGCTTTGGTATGCTCAGCGATGGCGTATATCGCTTTTTGCTGTGGATGCAGCTGTACAATGTCTGGTTTGCATTCTTCAACCTGATTCCCGTACCGCCGCTCGATGGCTCGAAGATTGTTTCTGAGCTGCTGCCGCCGGCGATGGCCTGGAAGTTTGATAATGTAGTTGGCCAATATGGCTTTTATATTCTTATTGCTTTAGTTTTCACTGGTATTACCAGCATGGTAATCAATCCGCTGGCTAGTGGCTATATGCACTTTGTCAACGGTATTTTGCGGATTATTTTCTGATATGAGCAGTAATTTATCCTTAAAGCTTACAGCTTTTGAAGGCCCTTTGGATTTGCTGATGCATTTAATCGAAAGGGACAAGATTGATATTTATGATATACCGATAGTTTCGATTACCGAGCAGTATATTGCGTATTTGCGCAGTATGAGCGAGTTCGATATGGAGGTGGCCAGCGAGTTTCTGGTTATGGCAGCGACGCTTTTGCAGATTAAGTCGCGCATGCTGCTGCCGAAGGAGGAGCTTGCCGAGGGCGAGGAGGAGGAAGCCGATCCGCGCCAGCAGCTGGTAGAGATGCTGGTGGAATACCGCCGCATCAAGCGCGCTGCGGTGGAGCTGACCTTGCTCAAGCAGGACGCAGACCGCTTCTGGCAGCGTCCGCCAATGTTCGCTAATTACGTGGAGCGCACGATTGCGCAATATTCGCCGCAGGATTTGCTGCTGGCGTTGGCGAGTATGACGAACAACGAGGGCAGGCCTGCAGCCTACATTGAGCCGCAGGCGTTCAGCGTGCAGGAGAAGATGACAGAAATTATGCATAAGCTGCAAAGCAGTCCGCAGGGCTTCATACTCAGCGATTTGCTGCAATCAGGGCAGCGAGGCGAGACTGTAGCAGCGTTTTTGGGCGTGCTGGAGCTGCTGAAAATGAGCATGATTACGATTAGTCAGGCTCAGGCCTTTGCGCCGATTTATATTTTTGCTAAACAGGGGGATGCCCATGAATCAAGATAGAATGCAGGGAGCGCTGGAGGCAGTGCTGTTCGCCGCAGGCGAGCCGCTTTCCGTGGCCGAGCTGGCGCAGGTTATGCAGCTGGAAAAGCCGCAGGTGTGGGAGCTTTTGACAAGCTTGCAGCAGTGCTATGAGGCAGAGACGCGCGGCCTGCTGCTGCGTGAGACTGCCGGTGGCTGGCAGCTGGTGACAAAGCCGCTGTTTTATAATATGCTGCTGGCCCTGACCGAGAAAAAAGAAATCAAGCTGACGAATGCAGCTATGGAAACCTTGGCGATTGTGGCTTTCAAGCAGCCTGTAACCCGCGCAGAGATGGAGTCGATTCGCGGCGTAAAGGTTGACGGCGTGCTGAACACCCTGCTTGATTTGGGCCTGGTAGTAGAGGCAGGACGCAAAAAGGCTGTGGGCAATCCGATTTTATATGCCACAACAGATAAGTTTTTGACAGTTTTCGGGCTGAATTCTCTCAAGGAGCTGCCGCTGGTTGAGCTGACAGAGGAGGATGCAGCAGCTGCTGAGGCGCAGGCCGAGGAGCTGGTGCAGGACGATAATACAATAAAGGAATAGTTGATTAGAAGATGGAAGAGCGTTTACAAAAAATTTTAGCGGCTGCAGGTGTTGCCTCCCGCCGCGAAGCAGAAAAAATAATTACCGCAGGCCGCGTCCGTGTCAACGGCAAGGTTGTTACCGAGCTGGGCAGCAAGTTTGATGCTGCTAAAGTACGCATCAGCGTTGACGGCAAGCCGGTGGCGCAGGAGGCGAAGGCCTATTACCTGTTCTACAAGCCGCGTGGAGTGGTGACGACGATGTCCGATCCGCAGAATCGCCGCAGCATTGCCGATTTTGTCAAGGATCTGCCGGAGCGCGTGTTCCCCGTAGGCCGCCTGGACTTCAATACTGAGGGCCTGCTGCTTCTGACGAATGACGGTGCGCTGGCGCAGGCTTTGATGCATCCGAGTCACGAGGTTAACAAGACATATCTCGTCAAGGTTCCCGGCATTGTGCCGCAGGAAAAGCTGGACCTGCTGCGTATCGGCGTGAAGCTGGAGGATGGCATGACAGCGCCTGCTATAGTAAATCTGCGTGATTATGACCATGACAGAGGCTTTACTCTGTTTGATATAACCATTCATGAGGGACGTAACCGCCAAATCCGCCGTATGTGCGATGCGATTGGTTTCCCGGTACGCGATCTGAAGCGCGTAAAGCTGGGACCGATTCAGCTGCAGAATCTGGGACGCGGCAAATTCCGTCCGCTGAGTGAATATGAGCTGGCACAGCTCAAGAAGGCGGCTAAGCTATGACAAAGGTTGCAATTATCGGCGGTGGCGCCGCAGGCCTTTTGGCAGGCATCGCTGCTGCACAAAATGGTGCGCAGGTAACAATTTTTGAAAAAATGCGCCTGCCGGGCAAGAAAATCATGATTACCGGCAAGGGACGCTGCAACATCACGAATGCCTGCGAAATTCCTGAATTTATAAAAAATATCCCCGGAAACGGAAGATTTTTAAATAGTGCTTTACACAGGTTCACAAATGATGATATAGTATTGCTGTTGGAAAGTCACGGGCTGCAGACGAAGGTCGAGCGTGGCGGCAGAATTTTCCCTGTCAGTGACAAGGCGAAGGATGTTGTCGATACGCTGGTGAAGATTTTCACTGAGGCCGGAGGCAAGCTCCAGCTTGATACGAAGGTTATCGAAATTCTGGCGAAGGATGGACAGGTTACCGGCGTAAAAACCATCAGCGGTGTTTATCCTGCTGACGCAGTAATTCTTGCTGCAGGCGGTGCGTCCTACCCGGGAACGGGCAGCGATGGCGGCGGTGCAAAGCTGGCTGCGAAGCTGGGACACAAGATTGTGCCGTTGAGGCCGTCTCTTGTGCCCTTGGAAAGCGATTATCCGTATGTGGATGACCTGCAAGGCCTTTCCTTGCGCAATGTGCAGGGAACGTTGACTGCTGACGGTGAAAAAATCGGCAGCGAGTTTGGCGAGATGCTCTTTACGCATTTCGGCGTATCGGGACCGATTATCCTGTCCCTGAGCAATCTGGCGGCGAAGGCCTTGGATGAGGGCAAGGAGGTCGAGCTGCATATCGACCTGAAGCCTGCGTTATCCGAGGAAAAGCTAGATGCACGTATCCAGCGCGATTTTACGCAGTACAGCAAAAAGCAGCTTGCCAATGGCATGAAGGATTTGTTGCCGCAGCGTCTGATTCCTGTGGTATGCGATATGGCTTACCTTGATGAGGAAAAATTCATCAACCAGATTTCACGTGAGGAGCGCCATAGGCTCTTGGCAGCGCTGAAGAATTTCTGCGTGCCGATTACGTCCACGCGTCCTCTTGCAGAAGCGATTGTGACGGCAGGCGGCGTAAGCGTCAAGGAGATTAATCCTAAGACGATGGAATCGAAGCTTATCCGTGGTCTGTATTTTGCCGGTGAGGTTATGGATGTCGACGGTTATACCGGCGGCTATAATCTGCAGGCGGCTTTTTCCAGCGGTTATGCTGCAGGCATGGCGGCTGCCGAGGAATGATCTAAACTCCTGCGTGCTAGCGGAGTTTAAATAAACAATAAAGTGTGGTTATGTAGAATGAAAAAAATTGTCGTTGCTATTGATGGTCCTGCTGGCGCCGGCAAAAGCACTATTGCTAAGCTGGCAGCGGAAAAGCTGGGCTATGCTTACATTGATACTGGTGCTATGTACCGCTCTGTTGCCTGGAAGTTTTTGCAGACAGGTAAGGAGTTCGATGAAGCCTTTATCAGTGAGCTTGCCAACACAATGATTATTGAGTTCAAGCCTGAAGCGAAGGTTAACAGAGTTTTTGTTGACGGCACTGAGGTGACGGAGGCAATCCGCACGCCTGAGGTGACAGCGATTGTTTCGCGTGTGGCAGCTATCGGCGCTGTACGTGAGGCGATGGTTGAACAGCAGCGTCGTATGGGCGAAATCGGCGGTGTCCTGATGGATGGCCGCGATATCGGTACGGTGGTGTTCCCTCATGCACAGCTGAAAATTTTCCTCACTGCTTCTGTTGAGGAAAGAGCGCGCCGTCGTTATAAAGAAATGGTCGAAAAGGGACAGCAGGTGGAGCTTGCGCAGCTGCAGGAGAATATTGCAGCCCGCGACAAGCAGGACAGCGAAAGAGCTATCAGCCCGCTGCGTCAGGCAGAGGATGCACTTTTGCTTGATACCTCTGACATGAGCATTGCTCAGGTAACAGATAAAATTTTACAACTGGTGCAGGAGCGTGTATAATGATATATACAGTCGTTAAAAATCTACTGAAGATGCTTTTTCGAATTTTTCTTCGCCTTCGCATTGAAGGAGCAGAGAATATCCCTAAGGATGGGCCGCTGGTTATTGCCTGCAACCATCTGAGTCTGCTTGATCCGCCTGTTTTGGGTACTGCGGCAACTCGTAAGGTGCATTTTATGGCCAAAGAGGAGCTGTTCGTGCCTGTATTGGGCGATATCTATAGATTGTTAGGCGCTTTCCCTGTGCGCCGTGGCGGTGCAGACCGTGCTGCCATCAAACACGGAATTGATATTCTTGAGAGCAATCAGGTGCTGGCGATTTTCCCGGAGGGAACGCGCAGCAAGACCGGCGAGCTGGGCAAGGCACAGCCGGGCGCACTGATGATGGCGAGCAAGGTTAAGGCAACAATCGTTCCTGCCTGCATCATCGGTACTGATTACAAGCGTCATGGCCGTATCTGGCCGAAGGTTATGGTGCGCTTTGGCAAGCCGATGCTCTTCCCTGAGGACGCTGTTGTGAACAAGGAATTTTTGCATGCAATGACTGAAGAGCTGATGCAGCACATTGCAAAGCTGCAGGCAGGTGAGAAGGTATGATGGAAATCAAGGTAGCAAAATACTGCGGTTTCTGTTATGGTGTGAAGCGTGCTGTAGAGCTGGCGCAG
The DNA here is from genome assembly GCA_900551335.1 of uncultured Phascolarctobacterium sp. Lineage (GTDB taxonomy): Bacteria > Bacillota > Negativicutes > Acidaminococcales > Acidaminococcaceae > Phascolarctobacterium_A. The sequence goes on along the minus strand of URVO01000023.1, from coordinate 4,760 downwards.
AAGGCTGCCGGTGAGCATGTCAACGGCGCGACGCTTGGTCCGCTGATTCACAACCCTCAGCTGATTGCCGAGCTCGCTGCGCAGGGCATTGCCTGCAAGGATAGTCTGGAGCAGTTCGCTCCGGGCGAAACAGTAATTTTCCGCTCGCATGGCGTAGGCCCGGAGGTCTATGAGCAGGCAGAGGAAAAAGGGCTCACGATTATGGACGCAACCTGTCCGAATGTGCGCCTGGCACAGAAAAAAGCTGCTGAAGCAGCTGCCGATGGTTATTTTCCCATCATAGTTGGAGAAAAAAATCACCCAGAAGTAAAAAGTATTTTAAAATGGGCAGGAAAATCGGCTATCTGTGTAGAATATATAAAAGATATCTCTAATGTACCGCAGAAGGAGCGTTATGGAGTAATCATCCAGACGACTTTTGAGCTGCAGAAATTTAATGATATATTGCAGGCATTGCAAGAGCAAAGACCGGGAGAGTATCGTGTAGAGCGGACTATCTGCCTGGCAACATCACAAAGACAGCAGTCGGCTGTAGAACTGGCGGACGACTCTGAGGTGATGATTGTCATCGGCGGGCGCAATAGTGCGAACACGCGGCATCTTTTCGAGCTGGTGCAGGGGCACTGCCGGCAGGCTTATCATATTGAGACTGCAGACGAGCTGAACGCGGCTATGTTCAGAGGTTTCACTAAAATAGGAATTACGGCTGGAGCATCGACTCCTGACCGTTTAATTAAGGAGGCTATTGTAGCAATGGAAAACATGGATTTTGAAAGCATGCTCAACGAAAGTATGGAGGTAGAGGTATATCCCGGTAAGATTGTTACTGGTACAGTAATTCAACTGGATAAAGACGGCGTATACGTATCTTTTGGATATAGACATGATGGCTTTATTCCTTACACCGAATGGGATCCGACTAAATCCGCTGAAGAACTGCAAGCTACCATCAAAGAAGGCGATGAAGTAGAAGCTAAGGTTGTTCCTGGCAGCACCAAGAGCGATTTCGTTCGTCTGTCTAAGGTTAAAGCTGAGCGCGATGCTGCTTGGAAAAACGTTGCAGAGCTGGCTGAAGGCGAAAAACGCCCGGCAACTGTTAAGGTTCTGCGTATCATCAAAAACAAAGCTAAAAACATCGTTGGTCTGGCTGTTGCAGTTGAAGGCGTTGAAGGCTTCATGCCTGCTTCCCACGTTGAGCTGCGCCGCGTAGAAGACTTCACCGATTATGTTGGCAAAGAACTGCAAGCAGAAATCATCGAAGTTGACCTGGAGAAAAAACGCATCGTTGTTTCCCGCCGCGACCTGCTGAAGGTTGAAAGAGAAGCAAAAGCTAAAGCTTGGAAGGAAGCTAAAGAAGCACGTATTGCTGCTGCTAAAGAAGCACGCGCTGCTGCTGAAGAAGCTGCTTACAACTCTGTTGAAGAAGGCGAAGTTTACACCGGTAAGGTTGTAAAGGTTGCTGAATTCGGTCTGTTCGTTGAAATCGGCGAAGGCCTGGTTGGTCTGGTTCACAACACTGAGCTGGCTTGGGACCGCAATGTAAAAGCTGCTGACGTTGCTAAAGAAGGCGACGAAGTAACTGTACTGGTTAAGAAAATTGACCGCGAAAACAAACGTGTTGCTCTGAGCATCAAAGCTACCCTGGAAGATCCCTGGAAGGTAGAAGCTGGCCAATTCCACGTTGGTGACATCGTTGAAGCTGAAGTTGTACGTTTCCTGGCATTCGGTGCTATCGTAAAACTGAGCGAAAAGGTTGAAGGTCTGGTTCACATCTCCGAGATTGCTCAAGAGCGCATCAACAAACCGGAAGATGTTCTGGAAATCGGCCAAGTTGTTAAAGCTGAAGTTATCAAAATGGATCTCGACAGCAAGAAAATCGGCCTGAGCATTTCTAAAGTTAAACGTGATGCTGAAAAGAACGAATATCGTTCCTACATCGGCAGCAAGAAATCTCACCTGAGCCAAAACCTGTCCGAACAACTGGAAAACCTGGAAAAATAATTGGAGATAGAATATGCAACGTGCAAAGCGTAAGCTGGAACATATAAAATATGCCTTGGAGCTGGGCGCTGGCCCGGCAAGCACGCACCTTGCTGATGTTCGTTTCCTGCACAATTGTCTGCCGGAGCTTAATCCGGCAGACATTGATTTATCCGTACAAATCTTAGGCAAACGACTTCGTTTGCCTTTTTTCATTGATGCAGTTACGGGTGGCACGCAGGCGGTGGCAGAGGTCAACCGCAAGCTGGCGCAGGTGGCAGCGCGTGTTGGCATAGGCATGGCCGTCGGCTCACAGTATGGCGCTGTGCGTGAGGATGGCGACAAGAGCAGCTATGAGGTTGTGCGTGAGGAGCTGGGCGAGGGACTGGTTATCGGCAATATCAGCGCTCTGGCAACAGCGGAACAGGCACAAAAGGCTGTGGATATGCTCAAGGCGGATGCGCTGGAGGTGCATCTGAATGCGGCGCAGGAGCTGTGGATGGCTGAGGGCGATAAGGATTACGCAGGTCTGCTCGACAAAATGGTGCAGATGAGGGCTGCGCTCAGCGTTCCTGTTATCGCTAAGGAAACAGGCTGCGGCATTGCGGCAGAGCAGTATAGGCTGCTGCTGGACGCAGGCTTCAGGCATTTCGACTGCGCCGGTGCAGGCGGGACGAACTTTCCGGCCATTGAGGCTGCACGTCAGGGAGTTGCGCTGAGCGAGGAATTTGCTAGCTGGGGCGTGCCGACCTGCTGGAGCCTGATAGATGCACAGGCAATGCTGCCGCAGGACGCTGTGCTGCTTGGCAGCGGCGGCGTGCAGAACGCTGCAGACGCTGTGCGCGTGCTGGCGCTGGGAGCGGATGCCGTGGGCATTACGGGCGTAGTGCTACGTCTTGTCGTGGAGCAGGACGTGGAGGCTGCAGTGCAGTATTTCCAACAGCTGGAGGAAGAGCTGCGCTGCTATCTGCTGCTTTTAGGTGCGCAGACACCAAAGCAGCTGCGTAAGGTGCCGCTGATAGTTACCGGCGAGACGAAGGACTTTATTGCCTGCCGCGGCTATGAGCTGACACAGCTGTGCAGGAAAAGAAGAGGGTAAGATATAAATAGCAAAGGAGCAGGCGAAATACCTGCTCCTTTGTTTTTACGAAAAATCTCTTCTAGTCACTTACGACTTCTGCTTCTTTACCTCTAAACGCAATACCGTATTTATAAATGATATGTACATTGCGAGCGAGAAGTTCTGTATCGTATTTTTTAGTTAAAATTTGGTTGTAGGCTGTTGTAGCTAAATGGCTAAGATTAGCTGAAGCTTTATTTGTCGACTTTAATTCTATGATTATTCCTGGCAGCTCAGAACTTTTTGGTTCAAGCTGGATATCATAACGTCCGTCGCCACTTTCTCTATTGGAAAGAAGCTTATGCGTATTTTCGAGAATTGTCACCAGTCCAAGAATAAGACCGTGATAGTAATTTTCTTGCAATCCATCGAAGAAGCTTACTGTTTTTATTAAAAAATTACCCAGTGTTAACTTAATTTGTTCTGTATTTTTGCTGAGCAAAGCATCTTGTAACCGGATAACAGTGTTTTCGCCAGCTTTTTCTTTTAAAAGAGCCAATATTTCTCTACGATAAACAGAGCGTAACTCCTTATTAGGAATTTCAAGATTACATTCATAAATGCCCTCAAGATTAGGTGTAATTTCAGTTGCTTTTAAATATCCTGTCATTAACAAGAATCCTAAGATATTTGCTTGTGGGTCTTTGAGTTTAGGATAGATAATATCCGTTTCTACGTTAGATTTTATGCTTGCTCCGTCCATAAGCCGGGTTAGATTTTGATAAGTTGATTCAGTGGGTAGTTTGAGAATTTCCTTTATAATCGCATTTTCAGATGTCCTGACCCAGTAAGGGATAGGCTGACAATCATTACTGAAATAGTTTAAAACAGACCACGGATTACAGATTTCATTGGCACCAAATCTGTAACCATCGTACCATTCTTTGATTTCAGAAATTTTTTCAGCTTTATTATAGTATGAAGCCATAGCAGTTATTTCGTCAGTTGTAAAGCCAAAGTAACTGCTAAATTTTGTATCAAGCACAGAAAATACTCTAACGTTATTTAGTCCGCTGAAAATGCTTTCTTTGGCAATTCGTAATATGCCTGTAAGGATACTCATCATGAGGTGAGGATTATCCTTCAGGGCAGCAGAAAAAAAGCTGCGAATAAAATCTATGGCATCGTCATAGTAAGCATTCATATAGCCTTCCTGAACAGGAGTGTCATATTCATCCACAATAATGATAGGCTTTACTTGGTGGTGGGCATGAAGCATTCTGCATAGTACCTGTAAGCTGAATCTGTATTCTGAATCGCGTGCTGTATCCATGATAATTTTGTTATAGATAGCTTGGTCTGTCAGAGATACTGCTTGGCTGTTGAGCAATTCTTTGTGTCTGGCAAATTCAGTTCTGATAACAAATTTAAGCATATCAAGGGCAGTGGACCAGTTTCTGGCTCTTACATCTTTGAGAGTAATAAAGATAACAGGATATTTACCTTGGTGCTTTGTATAGCGTTCTCCCTGCTGCCAAATTCTTTTATTGGTAAAATATTGACTATTATCGTCAGCTGTTTTTTCAAAGAAGGTTCGCAGCATATCCATATTCAGAGTTTTACCGAAGCGTCTTGGACGGGTAAAAAGGACGATTTTCAGATTTTCGTCTAGCAGGTCTTTAATGAGCAGTGTTTTATCAACATAGTAATTCTCACTACA
>URVO01000022.1 GCA_900551335.1 uncultured Phascolarctobacterium sp. | reverse complement strand
CCTCCGCCGTCAACGCCTCGCTACGCTCGGCATGAAACAAGGGTGCACTGCGCTTCAAGGTCAGCGTATGGATAGTCAGATTCTCCGGCGCCAGCTTGGCAGCCTGCGTCAGCGAATACGCAATATCTGCCTCTGTCTCCTGCGGCAGACCAATGATGAGGTCCATATTCACCACAGGAATCGCACTTGCGCGCACCAGCTCATAGGCATGGTAAAAATCCGCCACCGTATGCCGTCTGCCGATAAGCTGCAGCGTCTTGTCATGGAAGGTCTGCGGATTCACGCTGATGCGGTTCACGCCCACACTCTCCATCGCCGCCAGCTTCGCCTTGCTAAAGCAGTCGGGACGCCCTGCCTCCACCGTGAACTCCTGCACATCTTGAAATGCAGGCAAATCACTTTGCAGCAGTCTGCGCTCCACTGCCTGCAGCAGCTTCGCAAAAATCCTGTCGCTCAAGCTTGTCGGTGTACCGCCGCCAATATAAAGCGACTTAACCTGCAAGCTGTGCATACTTAATAATTGTACCACATTTTGCAGGTCTTGTTCAATCAAATTTACAAAGTTTTGTTGAGATTCTTCATCCTGCGGCACAATTCCGGCAGGAAATGAGCAATATGAGCAGCGTGAAGGACAAAACGGCACGCCGATATAGATGCCCGCAGCAGTAAGACGCACGCTGTCCGGCAGCAGGCTCTTCTGGCGCAGAGCAATCTGCGTCAAAAGCTCGCCCTGCTCGCGCGGCAGCAGATAGCGGCTCGCCAAGGTATCCGGCAGCTCCTGTGCCGTCACGCCGCTGTCGAGCAGCTTATGCGCCAGCTTGCCCGGCCGCACGCCTGTCAGAATGCCCCACGGCAGCTGCAACTGCTCGCCTGTCAGCTCGCTAAAGAGCCGCAGCACCAGCAGCTTCACGCAGCGCACCAGCTCGCCGCTCACAGCGTCCTCCGCCAGCGGCTCAAAGGCACAAAGCACCTGCGCACCATTATGCAGAACTGCACTCACGCCGTCCGTCTGCTGCTCAACACGCAGCCTGAGCTCTGCCTCCGCGGCAAGCTCATAGCCGAAAAGCGCTGCCATGTCGCTCACAGGACGCGTAATATCTGTATTAAGGTTATTAGTTAAGGAAAAAAACAACTAGCGCCCCTCCCCTGCGTGCCACAGCTCCTTGTAGAGCACGCGATAAACAGCTGCCACCGGCACAGCAAAAACCATGCCCACGATGCCGAACAGCTTCGCACCAATCAGCAGGCTGATAATCAAAATCACAGGATGCAGGTCAATCTTCTGCCCCATAATCTTCGGCATGATAAAGTTTGCGTCCAGCTGGTAGTACACAAGATAAAACAAAGCCACATGGAACGCTGACTCCGGCGACTGCCCATAGGCAATAAAGATAGCAGGCACAGCGCCCATCAGCGGACCAACCACAGGCACAGTCTCCGCCAAAATCGCCCAAAAGCCAAGCACCAGCGGAAACTCTATGCCAAGCGAGGCCGTGCCGACCGAAATCACAAAGCCGGAAATCAGGCTAAGCTTCGCCAAACCGCGCACATAGGCGCTCAGCGTACGGCCAATATCGTCAATAACGGCCGCCGCCCTCTCCTGCACATCATAGTTAAAAAGATTAACCGCCATCTCGCGCAGCTCGCGCCAGTCCTTAAGGAAATAAAACGACAGGAACGGCACGATAATCAGGCCGATAAGACTTTGCACAATGCTCAGGCTGGACTGCACAAGGTTGCGCAGCACCGAGCTTACAAGGCCCATCGCCCAGTTCACCAGCGCCGTCATCAGCATATTAAAGTCCGACGGCAGCAGCGGAATCTTCGTCGGATCCTGCAGCATAGCGTCGATATCATGCATATCCGTGCCCTGTGACTGCGAGATAAACAGCGGCAGCTTTTGCAGAAATTCGTTCATCTGACCAAAAAGCGGCAGCAAAATAAAGCCGATAATCATCACAACGAAGATGCAGAACGCCAAGAGTGCCAAGATAATCGCCACCACGCGCGACAGCTTGATCATGCCGTGCGCCACGCGCACCTTCGCAATCGCATTCACCAGCGGATACAATGCAAACGCCAGACCGATGGCCAGCAGCAGCGGCAGCAAAAAGCCTGCCATAAGATATAAAACATAAGAAACTGCAGCAGCAACCCCCAGCTTAAAGCAGGTGCTGCTGCGAATTATAGGCCAATACTTCAGCATGATACATTATTGCAGAAAGGGATTTCTGCGCTTCTCCCAAGCAACACTGGTGCTCGGACCATGACCGGGGAGCAGATGCACAGCATCGGGCAGCGTCAATAGCTTCGTCTTGATGGATTGCAAAAGAGCCTTATAGCTGCCGCCCGGCAGGTCTGTACGACCGATAGATTCGCAGAAAATCGTGTCGCCTGCGAAAACAACCTCGTTCTCTGCGTTGTAATAGCAGATTCCGCCCGGCGTATGCCCCGGCGTAGCAAAGCATTCAAATTTCATGCCGCCCAAGGTCAGCACGTCGCCATCATGCACCAGAAAATCGGCAGGCTCATTCTGCACCTCATGCCCTACAAAGAAGGACAGATTGCTGCTGGGATTGAGCAGGCAGTCTGCGTCCGCCTCACCAATATAAACAGGCGCACCAGTTTCCTTACGCACCTCCGCCAAACCGCCGATATGGTCGCTGTGACCATGCGTCAGGCAGATAGCGACAACCTTAACCTCCAGCTTCTCAGCTGCAAGCAGCAGCTTATCCGGATCTCCGCCCGGATCGAAAATTACTGCCTCCTTCAGCTCCTCATTCACGACAAAATAGCAGTTTGTCTGCAGCATGCCGACAGGGATAGTATATATTTTCATAAAGTTACCTCCGGAAAAAATTATAAAACTTGTTAACAAGACCGTACAGCTGCTGCGCTATGCGCGGTCTTTATAGTATTTTGCTGCTATCGAGCAAAATAGTAACCGGTCCGTCGTTCTCCAATCCCACAAGCATATGCGTGCGGAAGCGTCCCGTTTCCACCTGCACGCCTGCGGCACGACAGCCGTCTACGAACCGTTCATATAAAGCGTTTGCTTCATCAGGCTTGGCTGCCTGCGTAAAGGACGGACGCTTGCCGTGGCGGCAATCGCCGTAGAGCGTAAACTGCGACACTGCGAGAATCGCTCCGCCCACGTCCTTGACCGAAAGGTTCATCTTGCCTGCCTCGTCCTCAAAAACACGCAGGCCGACAACCTTGTCAATTATATATTGCAGGTCCTTCTCTGTATCGCCCTCGGCCACGCCAAGAAAGACCAGAAAGCCCCTGCTGATTTGTCCTGTAACCTCGCCCTCGACTGTCACCGAAGCGTGGTTTACAAGCTGTACAACTGCTCTCATCTATTTTTACCTCCGGCATTCGCTGTAGAAACAAGACGCTCTACGCTATAAACACCCTTCATGCGGCGGATACGCATCATGATATATTCCAGCTGCTCCAGCGTCGTAATATCAAGGCCCATGTGCATCGTCGCAATCTTATTCTTATCAGTATGACAGGACATCGAGAAGATATTCACCTTCGATTCGCTCATCGTATTCATGATATCGCTCATCAGTCCCGTACGGTCCACAGACATAATGACGATGTTCACCTTATACACATCATCAATACCCACGTCCCAAGAAACCTCAATCAGACGGCGCTGCTCCTCAGGATTATTCGTCATAACATTAGGGCAGTCTGCACGATGCACAGAAATACCGCTGCCACGCGTGATATAGCCGATAACAGGGTCGCCGGGAATCGGATTGCAGCAGCGCGCCAGCTTAACCATGATGCCCTCCTCGCCCTTAACGAGAATGCCATGGCTCGCCTTTGCCTTAGACTTGCGCGGCTTCAGCTCTGCGAGCACCTGCGCCAAATCCTTCGTCGTCTCCAGCTTCTGCTCCTTCTTGTAGATTTCCACAAGCTTGGACATAACCGTATTCAGCGTCACGCCGCCGTAGCCAAGCGTCGCCAAAAGGTTCTCATCGCTGTCAATGCGCAGCTTGCTGCCTGCCTCCTTGAGCTTCTCCGGCGTCATAAGTGCCTTCGTCTCGTAGCCGAGGCGCTTCACCTCACGCTCCAGCATATCGCGTCCCTTGAGGATATTCTCCTCACGACGCTCCTTCTTGAACCAGTTTTTAATCTTATTACGCGTATCCGAAGAGCCGACCACGTTAATCCAGTCGCGGCTTGGGCCGTTGGACTGCTTGGACGTGATAACCTCGACAATATCGCCGTTCTTCAAATGATAATCAAGCGGCACGATACGTCCGTTAATCTTCGCGCCAACGCAGCGGTTGCCGACGTCGGTATGGATACGGTAGGCAAAGTCAATCGGCACGCTGCCTACAGGCAGGTCGATAACGTCGCCACGCGGCGTAAAGACAAAGACCTCGTCCGCGAAAATATCCATCTTGACCGTATTCACGAAATCACGCGAATCGTTCATATCGTTATGCCATTCGAGCAGCTGACGCAGCCACGACAGCTTGGCATCAAAACCCTTGTCGCCGCCCGCAGCAGGCTTGCTGCCACCGCTCTCCTTATAGCGCCAATGCGCCGCGATACCATATTCACTGATGCGATGCATCTCAAAGGTGCGGATTTGAATCTCCAGCGGCTGACCACCGCTAGACAGCACCGTCGTATGCAGCGACTGATACATATTCGATTTTGGCACAGCAACATAATCCTTGAAGCGTCCCGGAATCGGACGCCACATGCTGTGTACAATGCCCAGCGTGCCATAGCAGTCCTTGACAGTATCGACCAGCACGCGGATAGCCAAAAGGTCATAAATCTCGCTAAGCTGCTTGTGGTCACGCAGCATTTTCTTATGAATGCTGTAGAAATTCTTCGGACGGCCTTGAATCTCGCAGCGAATGCCAGCCTTCTCCACAGCGTCCTTCAGCGTCACCATCGCCTCATTAATCATCGCCTCGCGCTCACGGCGTTTAATCTTTACCTGCTCTACGAGTTCATAATAAATATCCGGCTCCATATAGCGGAACGCCAAATCCTCCAGCTCCCACTTAATCGTATAGATACCGAGGCGGTGCGCCAGCGGAGCATAAATCTCCAGCGTTTCCTGCGAAATAGACTGCTGCTTATGCACAGGCATAAACTTCATCGTGCGCATATTGTGCAGACGGTCAGCCAGCTTAATCAAAACGACGCGGATATCGCGCGCCATTGCCAGGAACATCTTGCGATAGTTCTCAATCTGGCGGTCCTCCTTAGAGATATATTCAATTTTGCCCAGCTTCGTAACACCGTCAACCAGATTGGCTACGACAGTGCCGAACTGCTCCTTAATATAGTCAAGCTTATAATCCGTATCTTCGACTACGTCATGCAGAAAGGCAGCTGCCAGCGTCTTTTCGTCCATCTGCAGGCCGACAAGAATACTCACCACGCCAATCGGGTGAATTATATACGGCTCGCCGGACTTGCGCTTCTGTTCAGCGTGCGCCTTCGCCGCGAGCTCATATGCCTTGCGGACAAAGGCAACCTGCTTCGGACTCAGATATGCTTCTATGCGTTGAAATAATTCGTCTAAATCATGCGCTTCGTTTGTCGAGGGCATTGTCCCCACTCCCATCTATTTTCTAAATCAGCCGCGCAAAAGGTCGTGCTGATTCAGCCTTATATTTTCCTGGAAGGTGCGCTCCAGCTCTGCTCTTTCCTGCTGCAGGGATACATAAAGGGGTGAATCCTCCAGCGAGCAGCGATTTATTACACCTTTTTTTATTATACCATTATTATAACTGATAAAGCCAAGCTGCTCCATAATTTTTACAGCATTTTCACTAATTTGCGTATAATTTTTCTCCAGCAGCTGTGCAAAAGCAACCTCTGCCTGCATTCCCAGCGCGTGCATCACCAGCTTATACGCCGTTGCCATCGCCGCGCGGTCCGGATGCGTCAGCATAAGCTGCGCTGCCTCCCTTTGGTAATCATTATGGTCAAAGAGCAGCATAATGCTCTGTACGCCCTGCTTTTTCAGCTGCGCCGCAAATTGCTTCAGCGGATAAGGCGGCAGCTCCAGCAAAATCACCGTCTGCTGCAGGCTCTCGTCCTGCTGCGCAGAAAAGCTGCTATACAGCCTGATATCGAGATAGCCGCTGATATCCTGATTATCCTGCAGCCAGCGTGACATCATACTGCCTGCATTCGCACTGCTCACGTACACCGTCAGCCTGTCATGCACACGTGCCAGCGCACGCAGAACACTGAACCTGTCCTCCGTGCCGCGACGGAAATCGCCCAGCGTCAACGGCTGGCGCAGGCTCGACACATGCAGCTGCACGCTGCGCTCATTATTCCAAACGTTGAGCTTCGGCTGAAAGGCAACGTCTGCCACAGCACCATCAAACAAGAACGGCAGCAAATCCGCATTGTTCCACATCACGCAGCGATAAGAAAAATCGCCCTTATCCAGCGAGAACTGCAGATGATTACGCTCCTTGCCCATCGCCCGCTCGTTATGCAGCACAGCCTTATGGAAGGCAAAGACAGGCGGCGTATTCTCACAGCCGCAGGGCTCGAGCAGCGCCAGCTGCTGCAAATCCTGCTCCGTAATCTCGCCCGTGCCGCTCACCACGCAGTCCACCGTCTGATGCGGCAGATAATCCTCCGGCTGCAGCTGCGCCGCTACGTAGGCGCGGAAGCGCTCGCGGAACTCCGGCACCTTCGCCGCCGGCAGCGTCAGGCCTGCCGCCTGATGATGGCCGCCAAACTGCGTAAGAATATCCCGCTCCGCGGCAATCGCTTCATAAAGGTTCAGCGCCGGAATGCTGCGGCAGCTGCCCTTCGCCATGCCGTCCTCGCTCAGACTGATAAGAATCGTCGGCAGATGATACTTCTCCACGAGGCGCGAGGCCACAATGCCGATAACTCCCTGATGCCATCCGGACGATGCCAGCACAATCGCCGTATCTATATGCTGCTCCTGTGCCAAAAGCTCCTCTGCCTCCTCCATAATCTGGCGGCAGATTTCCTGACGCAGGCTGTTTTCCTTATTCAGCTTCTCCGCAATCGCCTCAGCCTTCGCTGCGTCCTGTGTAACCAGCAGCTCCACAGCCAGCTGTGCGTGCTCCAGACGACCGACAGCATTCAGCCGCGGCGCCAGGCCAAAGCCGATATTGTCCGCCGCAATATTCTCCTGCGGACAGCCGCTGGCCTTAATCAAGGCACGTAAACCGACGAGCTGCGTCGTCTCCATCGCCTTCAGGCCACGGCGCACCAGCTCGCGGTTCTCGCCTACCAGCGGCACAATATCCGCAACCGTACCCATAGCCGCCAGCTCTGTCAGTCCCTGCCATGCAGGCAGGCTGCCCGGAGCCCCCTGCTCCAACGCCTGACACAGCTTGAAGGCAATACCCACGCCGCTCAGCTCCTTGAACGGATAGGCGCAGTCCGACTGCTTGGCGTTGATAATCGCATAAGCAGGCGGCAGCTCCGGCGGCACAGTATGGTGGTCGGTAATGATAATATCAAGGCACTTCGGCGCCTGCTGCACCTCATGCAGACCGCTGATACCGCAGTCCACCGTAATCACCAGCGTCGAGCCGCCCTCAGCAATCATGCGCAACGCCTCGTCATTCAGGCCGTAGCCCTCACTCTTGCGCTGCGGAATATACGTCTGCACCTGCGCTCCGCGCCCCTTAAGATAAAGATAGAGCAAGGAGGACGCAGTTATGCCGTCCACATCGTAATCGCCATAAACCGTAATCTTCTCTCCTGCCGCCAGCGCACGCGCGATACGCTCCACGCTGCGCTGCATATCCTTAAGCAAAAACGGATCGTGAAAGGGCTGCGCACTGCCATAGAGAAAATCGCGCATCGCATCAATGCTGTTCACGCCACGCTCCAGGAGAATCCCTGTCACCAGCGGCGAAATGCCCAGCTCTGCGGCAAAGCAGCTGGCCTTTTCCTTATTATATTCCTTTATATCCCAGATACGCTGCTTGTGCATCATTTCACAGCAGCGCTTTCCTTAGCAGAATCGGCACTCGCAGCCTTACGCTCTGCAGAAGCCTCATGCAGCATCTGGGTGTGCTGCAGCATAGCAATCTGCTCCTCCAGGCGTTTTTTGTCAGCCTCCAGCTGAGCAATCTCCTCATGCAGCTTTTTATCCTGCAAATAATGCTTAGCCTTCATCGCCAAAATAAAGCAGGTGGCAACCAGCAGGCCAAAAAGGAAGGAGCCAAGGATAACAAGCACCAGCGAAGCCTGAAAGCTCCAGAAAACAAAGTTCAGCGAAACCGCTACCGCGTTCTGCACGGCAAATAAAGCAACAATTATACACAACAAAATTACGAGAATCAAAAACGGCATACTACTCAACTCCTTTGCGTAAAATAACTAATATTATAACTGTTATTATTCTGCTTAGAAAGAAAAAAATCCTGCTAGCTCAGCAGGATTTTACACTGTATACTTCAAAAAATATGTAATTGTACAGTTTTTACAAAAAAAACAGTTTCTATACCAGTCACTGCGTAAGCAGCTCCGTCTGCTTCTGCAAGCGGCGCTGCAGCTCACGCCAAAACCACAGCTGCTGCTCTCGCTGCTCTTTATATATTTTTATAGCTGCTGCACTACTGCTTTGCAGCGCTTCTTATGAAAAGCAATAGCATAAGCGTAAATATGAGTTCTCCCCTCATTACGCAAACGCTCATCATACCTGCGCTCCTTTATCTGCTCCATGCCATTACGGCGGCCTCAAGCTCCGCAAAGGTAGCGGCATATTTCACCTCGATAATTATGCCTGTATCCGGCTCTTCAGTTTCAATAAGAATGTCGCTAAAGCCCTCGCCAGATTCCGCATTCGACAAAATCAGCCATTCAGGTTCACTGCGCAGCAGTCCAAGCAAGAGGCCATGATAAAAATTCTCCTTTTGCGCGTCTCTAGCCTTGGTATCCAGCACGCTTATCATCCTGCCCATAATCAGATTCAGCTTTTTCTCTACCTCAGCAGCAGCACCGGAGGCCAGCGCCCGCTGCAGCTCATTTGTGGCAGAGGAGCTGCGCACCAGCACGTTGTCGAACCACTCCTTGATCTTATGCAGAAAAACCTCACGTACCTCTCTATTAGGCAGCTGCAAACGATAAACGCCCTGCGAAACCTCTCCGCTCGTCGTCAAATAGCCTGTCGTAAAGAGCACGCTCCACAGATTATCTATAGAGCGATCCAGCTCATCGTATGTCAAATCAAGACGCAGGCTCTTCTCAATCGTGCCGCCGTCAAGCAGGAGCTCCAGCTCGTTTTTAGTATTCTTGTCAGCCTTAGCGATAAAATGCTGAACCAGCTCATTACCGCTCGTGTTCACCCAAAAGGCCTCCGGCTGCGCAGCGTCATTAAAGCGTAGCTTATTGGCGTAGTTGATAACATCCCACGGACAATAAATTTCAGCCTTGCCAAAGCGATACCCGTCATACCATTCCTTCATCACTGCAGCATGCTTCTCAAGCGCATAATAAGCCATCAAGTCTTCTACCTCCGACGGTGTGAAGCCAAAATATTCCTCAGCGCCCTCATCAACAATGGTGTTAATCGTAAAATTGTTAAGTCCGGTAAATATGCTTTCCTTAGAAACTCTCAGGCAGCCTGTCAGCACTGCCCTATAAAGATAGCTGTTAGTTTTCAGCGCCTTGCCTAAAAAAGCACGCAGCTGCGCTGCCATCTCCCTATAATATCCGGCATGATAAGCCTTTGCCAGCGGGACATCATACTCGTCAATCAGCACAACAACCTCTCGCTCATGATGCCTTGCCAACAGCTGCGTCAAAAGCCGCAGGCTGTCCGCCAGCGCCTCCTTGCTCACGCCCCTGCACAGCTCTGCATAAGCAGCAAGCTCCTCAGGCAAAAGCTTCGGGCTGTTCTTCAGTTCATCATGACGCAAGGCCTCAAGCTGCATAAGCCGAGTTAAATTTGCCTCTGCACTGCTGTAATCAAGTCCTTCCACGTCCTTCAGCGTTAAAAAAATTACGGGAAAGCGCCCCAGGCATTGCTCGCATAAAGACTTATCCTGCGCTATCTTGAGACCGTCAAATAAGCTCTCATCTGCTCCCAGCTCATAAAAGCATTGCAGCATACTCATATTCAACGTTTTGCCAAAACGTCTGGGACGGGTAAACAAGTTTACTTTGCCCATGCGTTTTTCCAACTCGCTGATCAACCCAGTCTTATCAATATAATAATACTGTTCTCTGCGCAGCTTATCAAAAAATTCTACGCCTAATGGCAATCTGTTCTTCTCCACCTGCATCCCTCCTGCGCTCTAGCATCACTCTATAAGAAACTATAAAACTATAGATATTATAACATTTTCCTGTACTAATTACTAGCAAGCAGACGCGGCGAATTCCTTCCCCCTTTACGCCATTGCCGCCATCGCCACAGCACCCGCCATGCTCTTGACGTACTCGCAAACGTATTTTGGAGAATCATTGCCATATTTTTCGACGATTTTTTCAATCGCACTGCCGACAATCGCGCCATCGCTGGCCTTTGCCATCTTGTAGGCCTGCTCCGGCGTCGCAATGCCAAAGCCGACAGCTACAGGAAGCTCCGTCGCCTTGCGTACCTCGGTAACAATGCCGTCAATATCCGTCGTGATATTGCTGCGCACGCCCGTAACGCCCAGCGAGGAAACTACATAAACATAGCCCTGCGCATCCTTGGCGATTTTCTGAATGCGGTCCTTCGAGGTCGGCGCAATCAGCGGCACAAGCGCCACATGATGCGGCTCGCTGTAAGGACGCATTTCCTCACGCTCCTCATAGGGAATATCGGGGATAATCACGCCATCCACGCCGCTTTCCTCACAGCGCGTAAAGAATTTCTCTGCACCGTAGGCATAAATCGGATTCGCGTAGGTCAAAAATACCAGCGGCACCTGCGTTTCCTTGCGCACCTCGCTCACGAGGTCAAAAATCTTATCTGTCGTCGTGCCTGCTGCCAGCGCACGCAAGTCGGCACGCTGGATAACCTCGCCCTCAGCCACCGGATCGGAAAACGGAATGCCAAACTCAATCAGTCCGGCGCCGCCCTCGACCATCGCCATAACCAGCTCCTTCGTCAGCTCCAGATTCGGATCGCCTGCTGTGACAAAGCCGATAAAAACCTTTTTCTTTTCGTCGAATGCTTTTTGTATTCTATTCATGTAAATCAACTCCCATATAGCGTGCAATGGCAGCAACGTCCTTGTCGCCACGGCCAGAAATATTTATTACCATAATCTTATCCTTCGGCAGCGTCGGCGCCAGCTTCATTGCATAAGCGACAGCGTGCGAGCTTTCGATTGCCGGGATAATGCCTTCCATTTTAGAAAGATAGTTGAAGGCCTCGACTGCCTCCTTATCGGTTGCCGGAACATATTCCGCGCGGCCAATAT
>URVO01000021.1 GCA_900551335.1 uncultured Phascolarctobacterium sp. | reverse complement strand
GGATCCGTGGGCTTGAGATGAATAATAACCGCTTGGCGTGTAAGTAAAGCGGCAGCAGCTAGAGAGGGGTGGCAGCATGAAAAATTTAAAGAAACTGACACTGCTGCACTCTAATGATATGCATGGAGATTTTTTCGCGGAAAAAATTGACAGCAAGCTCGTTGGCGGTGTGGCTAGACTGAGCGGCTATGTCAATAAGGTGAGAGCAGAAGAAAAAAATGTGCTCTATGCGATTGCCGGGGATATGTTTCGTGGTTCTGTCATTGATTCGGAGTTCAGAGGCGTTTCTACTATCGAGATTATGAATCTGCTCGGCCCTGATGTAGCGACTATTGGCAATCATGAGGTTGATTATGGCATTGCGCACCTGCTTTTTTTGGAGAAATGCGCAAACTTCCCGATTATCAACGCCAATTTTTATATCCGTACGAACCATAGAAGAATGTTTGAATCACATTATATTGCCGAGCTTGATGGGATGAAGATTCTTTTTATCGGTGTCATTACGCAGGAGGTGCTTGCACATACGCGGATGGAGGAATATATCGGCTCCTTCATTGATATCGGCGAGGCGGCAGAGGAGGTTGGCCGCATCTGCAATGCTTATAATGCGATAGATATAGATTTCACGATTCTGCTTACGCATATCGGCTTTGAGGAGGACAAGGAGCTGGCAGCGATTCTGGATCCTGCGTGGGGTGTGGACGTTATCATCGGCGGTCATTCGCACACGCTGCCGACGGAGCCTGCGGAGGTTAACGATATTCTGATTGTGCAGGCTGGTACGGGTACAGACCAGATCGGTCGCTTCGATATTATGGTGGATACTGACAGAAACGCTGTGGACAGCTACACCTGGCGTACTATTCCCATCAATGACGAAACCTGTCCGTTGGATGAAGAGATTTATAACTTCATTTTGCAGTATAAAGAGGTTACCGATAAAAAGTATAACCGCATTGTGACTCGCTTCACGCAGCGATTGGAGCATCCGCTACGGACGCAGGAAACACCGTTAGGCAATCTTGCTGCCGATGCTTTGTGCGAAAGCCTGGGCGTGGATATGGCGTTCATGGGCTCCGGGGCTATCCGCAGCAAGGCGCTGGGACCGGTGGTGCATTATGCTGATTTCAGCGAGTGCTTCCCCTTCGACGAAGCCACCTATATGATCAAGGTGACGGGAGCGCAGGTGGAACGGATGCTGAGGCGCTTTTTGCGCGAGGAGGCCTTTAGCGGCGCCCATACGGAGTTTTATCAATTATCCTCTGGCTTTGAGGTGGCGTGGAGCCGTAGCCTGCAGCAGTTCAAGAAGCTGCTTTTTAACGGCAGGCCGCTGGAGCCGGAAAAAATCTATAAGCTGGCGCTTTCGAAATACCATTTCAGCAATCTTGCAGAATTCCTGGATGTTACGCTGGATGAGGTTATGGCCAACGGCGGCTTCAGGATTGTAGCGACATCCTATCGCGAGGTGATTGAGGAATATTTTACAACACATCAGCATATGCATAGAGAGGTCGAAGGCAGGCTGGTGATAGAAGCGTAAAAGAGGTGGACGGACATGAAAAAAATCTTTAGATTACTTCTGGCCTGCGTGCTGCTTGCTTTTAGTGCGAGCTGCCTGGCCTGTGAGCAGGATTATGGCTCCTGCTGCTATATGCGTACAGATGCGCAGGGCAGGGACAATGGCATGCTGACGCTGTTTAGGACGCAAAATGGTAATTTTATTGATGTAACCGTGTATGAGAGCGGTAATGACAATGACCTGCGTCTGGCTGGGGCAGGAAAATATGAGCATAGCACTCTGACGCTGGAAAATTACGAGCTTCATCGTGACGGCAAGGTGCAGGAGTTTCTCTTTCCCCATGGCACGCTTTTAGCTGAGGTACGCCTGGACGACAATAATGTGGAGCTGCTGCCGACGATTGATGCACGGGAGCTGGGCGATACGAAGGTGAGCAATCCTGATATCGGCGGCAAGTACACCGCAGTGCAGAGCTATATCGGTGCCAGCGAGCGCATGACTTTAGTTTATCTGCAGCATTTGAACGTGGAAATGGTTGGCCTTGATTTACGTGCTGCTGATTTAACCTTTAAGTATGGTTATGATGCTGACAAGCATAGCCGGATTCTGAAGGACTATATGCCTAGCGGTGCTGGTTATACCAGCGTGGAGGTTTATCGTGGCGGCGAATTGTTGATGACCTATCTCGTAGACAGAGGCTTGTGGGATGTATACAGCCTTGCGCCTGATGGCGAGGTAAGACTGCTGACGAGCAATGACGCGGTAGGCTGAGAAAAGAGCAAAGGCGGTGCAGATGATGAAAACCATGCTTTTGAGTTTAGCAGCTGCCTTACTGCTGCTTGCTGTTTCTGCAGCGCAGGCGGAGGCAGGCGGCAGCGTACCTATGGACTGGAGGAGCCTGAGCTATAGTAAAAGCGCTATGTGCTATGATTACAGCTTCAGCTTCTACGTTTATCGTGATAGCAAGGGCGACAGAAGGGTATGCTGCAATTTCCTGGATAGCGGGCAGGGCGAGCGCTGTGAGCTGGAGCGTGCTTTGGTGACGCGCAATGAGCGTGCCGAGATTGACCAGCTGGAGAAGGTAGTGAACCTGCTTGCTTGGGCTATCGTGGAGCCGAAGCAGCCTGATGACGGCTGCGTGGCGCTGGATGCTGATGAGCGCAGTCTGGAGCTGGAAATGGACAGTCAGGCAGTGTTTACGGCGGAGCTGACCGCGGAGCAGGAAAAGGAGCTGCGCGCAGCGCTGCAGGCATTGTGTAAAAAGCTGCAGGCTGATGGCACAGTCGAAAGGATGTGAAACTATGAAAAATTTTTGGAAGAAAACCTCGCTGCTCTTAGTTACGACAGCGATGACGCTTTCCGCTCCGCTGCTGGCGTGGGCGCTGGAGCATGATATTGTGATTCTGCATACGAATGACATTCACTGCGGCGTGAATGATAACATCGGCTTTGCAGGTCTGGCGCAGCTGAAAAAGGATGCGCTGGCACAGACGCCGAACGTGGCGCTGGTGGATGCAGGCGATGCGATTCAGGGCGCTCCTCTTGGCAAGCTGTCGACAGGCGAGGCCGTAGTGAACATTATGAACGCAGTCGGCTATGACTTCTGCATTCCCGGCAACCATGAATTTGATTATGGCATGGCACGCTTCCTGGAGCTGGTGCCGCAGCAGCAGGCTGGCTATTACAGCGCGAACTTTATGGATTTGCGCACGAAAAAGCAGGTGCTGCCCGGCTATAAGCTGATGGAGTTTGAGGATAAGAAGGTGGCCTTCGTCGGTGCAACGACGCCAGAGGCCTTGACCACCTCGACGCCGACTTTTTTCCAGGATGCTCAGGGAAAATATATTTACAGCTTCTGCGAGGACACGAGCGGCAAGAAGCTTTATAAGCAGCTGCAGAAAAATATCAACGCTGCCCGTAAGCAGGGCGCAGATTATGTCTTCATAGTTGGGCATCTGGGCATGGACGGCACGACGCCGCAGTGGAGCAGTGAAAATATTGCGAAGCATACGACCGGCGTAGACGGCATCATCGACGGCCATTCGCATGAAAGATATGAACGCGTGGTGCAGAACAAAAAGGGCAAGGACGTTTTGCTGGCGCAGACAGGCACCAAGCTGAAGACTGTTGGGCAGCTGGTGATTACACCGGCAGGCAAGCTGGAGACGAAGCTGATTACTGCTGCAAACGGCAAGGATGCCGAGGTGCAGAAGGTTATTGCCCGGGAAATGGACATTTATGCACCGCTGCTGGCACAGCCGGTAGGTGAAGCGCTGGTGCAGGTACACAGCAACGACCCTAAGACCGGCGAACGCATTGTGCGCAACCATGGCTGTGCTTTGGGTGATTTCGTAGCCGATGCGTATAAGGCTGTGCTGGATTGTGATATCGTGCTGGTGAACGGCGGCAGCATCCGCAACGAGCTGCAGGCTGGCGTGCTGACCTACAACGATATTCTTGAGGCTTTCCCGTTTGGCAATATGTGCACGGTTTTGGAGGCCAGCGGTCAGCAGGTGCTGGATGCACTGGAGATGGGCGCGATGAGCTATCCTGAGGAAAGCGGTGGCTTTATGCAGGTAGCAGGCCTGAGCTATACTATTGACAGCTCTGTACCGTCGAGCGTTATACTGGACGAGAAGGGCAATTTCGTTAAGGTTGCCGGTGCAAGACGCGTTGTGGATGTTATGGTAGACGGCAAGCCGCTTGATGTTAATAAAATCTATAGCGTGGGCGGCAACGGCTATATCCTGAAGTCCGCCGGTGACGGCATGATAATGTTCAAGGGCGCGAAGCTGCTGCAGGATGCGAAGATTTCTGATGCAGACGCGATTATGGAATATATCCAGAACCATCTCAATGCGAAAATCAGCGATAAATATGCAAACGCCTATGGCGACGGCAGAATTACAATTAAATAAGGGCAAAGAAAGAGGGACTGGCGCGTGTGCGTCAGTCCCTTATTGCTTTATCTTGTGTTGCGCATCAGCTCAATATACTGCAGTAGCTCCTTGCGTGATTTTACGCCAAGCTTGCTGTAGATATTTTTGTTATGGTATTTCAGCGTATTTTCGCTGATTTGCTGCTGGGCGATGATATCCTTGGTAGACAGTCCCTGCGTATACAGGTCGAAAATTTCTTTTTCCTTCGTGGTGAGCGTAGAGAGATTGTCGATAAACATTTTATAGCTGTCGTGGTCGATGATTTGCAGCTTTTTCGCTACAACCTTGTCGAGCGCGGTCTGGGCGAAGTTGAACTGCTGCTGTGCCTGCTCCTTTTCCTGCAGTGCCTGCGCCATCTGCTGGCGTGCCTGCTCCATTTCGCTCTTGAGGGCGTGCAGCTGCTCTTCTAGAGCTTTGTACTGCTCGGCAATCGCCTGCTGTCTGCTTTGCGCGTCCTTGAGGCGTGTGGCTGCCAGTCCGTATTGCTGTTGGACGGCGTTGCGCTCCTTGCTGAGCTGACGCAGCTTTTCCTCCTGCTGCTGCGATTTGCTTTGCAGGAAGTCGAAGAACTGGTTTATCTCCAGCAGGTTCGACTGAGGTGCAGCGTCAGGATTGCTTTGCAGCTGCTGCAGGTCGCTGATAATCGGCTCCACATATTTTTTGCTGAGGAAGTAGCAGGAACCGATAGAGAGCACGAGCAGGAAGCTCAGCAGCAGTGCTAAGCGCCAGCGTGCCTGCGCCAGCAGTGCGTCATAGCTTTCACGCGGCAGCAGAACGGCAATCTGGTGCTCGGTGTCGCCGATATCGAGGGACTGCATCTTGCCTATGAAGCTATTGCTGCCGGAGGTAAAATAAACATAGTCCTTATCCTTGCTGAAATTCAGCAGGGCATCGCTCTGCCAGGCCGAGCTGGAAAGCTGTCCGGAATATTGCGTGTCATTTTTTTTGTCGAGGATAGCAGTGATGAGCGGATAGCCCTTATAATCGGCGTTGCGGGTGCGCTGCTGAAAATAAACGCTGCTGACTTCAAAGCCGCACAGGCCAATAGCTTTGCCGCTGCTGCTGATAATCGGCATAACGAAAAGGCGCGAGCGTTCCCAGCTTTCACGCAGACGGGCAACGTCAGTGAGCAAAAAGCCTGGCGAATCAGGCTCCTCCTGCAGCAGCTGAGTGGTTTGCGGGAAGGCGTTGGTGTCCAGCTCCAGCTGCCAGGTGCTGTAGAGGCTGATGTTTTTTTGACGCGCCAGCTCAGGGCTGCCGCGGAACATACAGATTTCGTTGAACAGCGTGTTTTCGGAATGAATGTTGGTGTATTTCAAAAACATGCCGTTATAGGTTTTGGTTGGCGTCCTGGTGTTGATGCTGGCATCAACGAGGTAAAGCACGCCGCTGCAGGGCGACTGCTGCATCTTGGAGGTGAGCACGTTGTAGCTGCGCTCCTGAATGGCCGAGAGCACCTGCGGATTATCGTTGAGCTTGGCGAAGTCCGTACCCAGGCCGAACATGTACATCGTCTGTTCAATCTCATTGGCCAGCTGCTGCGACAGGTCCGTGTTGTGCGCTGCGAGGCTGTCCATCTGACGTTTGATGTCGTTAGTATGAGCGTCCAGCTCGTAGTCCATAAAGCGCTCCAAGTCATAATTAAGCGGCTGAAGAATGCCGATGGCGTTGAGCAGGAGCAGCAGCGAGGTGACGCCGACCAAAAACAGCGAGGCCAGATAGTAGACGAAGCGGCTGCGCAGAGAGCGTCGGGACTGCCAGATTTTTTTTCTGTTGTGCAGGAAAAACTTTAAGCGTTGCGGCATAGGCTCTCCTTTCTGCAGGCTTATTTATAGGTCAAAAGCTTCTGGTAGCTTTCTTCTACTAAACGGTCGAGGACGGCCTGCGGCTCTGCGCCTGCCTGTACCTCGGCAAGATATTGTCTGTGTGCCTGACGCAGGATATTCTTGCTGCCATATTCCAGGCTGCGCTGCGTTTCCCCGGCGTTGGGGTAATGCGGCAGGTGCAGAAAGTCGCCCTTGCTGTAAACCTGCTGCATGCAGGTATAAAGCTTCTGATATTTGGCGTTATGCACCATATCCGGATGAGCAAGCACCTCCGTCAGCGCTTCACCATTCGAGGGCAGATAGCCTGCGTGCACAGCGAAGTAAATATTTTTATCCTTCTGTGCCAGCCATTTGGCAAAGATTGCGCAGGCAAGGTTTTGACGTTCATCCTTGCTTTTGATAGCCAAAAGTCCGACGCCGCGCTGCAGCAGCTTCACCGTGCCGCCGCTGAAGACGGGGTTAGGATAGTAGTTGGTGATGATGTCCTCGCGTGTATTATCGGGATGCGTTACGTAATCACACATATACATGATGGCGGCAGTGGAGCCGACGTTGCTGATTAAGGCGCCCGTCTTCCAGCCGTCAGTGGCATAGCCCTTTTCAATACCCAGGCCGCCGGCGATGGCTGTCTGCGCTGCTGCGCGGAAGACACGCTTGAAGGCGGGACAGGTCAGGTCGGGCTTGCCGTTCTTGATGAGCGGGTCACCGAGGGACTCCATGCTCGTAAGATAATAATTGTAGAAATCATCCAGCTGGCACATATTTTTGCCGCCGCTCCATTTGTAGTATTGGCGGCAGATGGCGAAAAGCTTGTCGTAATCGCCAAGATCAGCAGGCTTGATATTATTTTCTGCGGCAAAGCGGTCGAAGAAGGTCTGGTTCAGGAAAAACAGCTCAGTGGATTTGGCGATGGGCAGCATATAAAGCTTTTTGCCCTTATAGCCCTCTGCAAGAAATTCCGGCTTATAGACCTTTAAATCGTCCTGCGTGAGATATTCATCCCAGAGCAGCAGCTTGTCCTCGAGATTATCAATGACGCGCGGATAGGCTGTGAACATATTCGGCAGCGTTGCAGCGCCGGGAGCACCCTTGGCAGATGCGTAGAGCGCCTTGTCGATGACGTTGGAGCTGCTGACGGATTCCACCTTGACAATAACGCCCTGCTTTTTGCCTTCGCTGGCGTTGAATTTATCAATCAAATCGTTGAAGGGCGAATTAGTCTGGTTGCCGTATACATGCCAGATGGTGACGGAAACAGGCTTATCAGGATTAAGACTCTTGTCAGAGCCGCAGCCTGCCAGAAGTAGAACGCACAGGCTGAGCAGCAGGGTGAAAATACGCTTCATAAGGGAAAACCTCCAGTATAAAAGTGCAGGTGCAGCAAAAAATTTTGCCTATCCTATCCAAAATTAACCTTTCGGGTAGTGTCAGATGACGGGATTTTTGTTAAACTAAAGCTGCAGAAGACGAGATGTAGTTTTCGTATAACCTTAGTGTATAACATAATCGGCGATTAGTAAACCGCTTTAGGAGAATTTAGCAAAAATGAATTTGAAAAAGTATAGGATGTTTGCTAAAATAAAAATGCAGTCGATTAAAAACAACACCTGCGGCAGACGCAGGGAAGCTTAAAAATTTTTTGTAATACAAAGGAGGTTGTATTATGGGTTTGATTAAAGCAGCTTTAGGCGCAGCTGGCGGCGTACTGGGCGATCAATGGAAAGAGTTTATTTACTGTGAAAGCATGAAGCCGGATGTTCTGGTTGCCAAGGGCATGAAGCGTACCTCTAGCCAAGGACGCAGCTCCAACACTACGGCAGAGGATAACATCATCAGCAACGGCTCCACCATTGCCATCAACGAAGGTCAGTGCATGATTATCGTAGAAAACGGCAAGGTTGTAGAGCTTTGCTCCGAGCCGGGTGAATATACTTATGATACCTCTTCTGAGCCGTCCATCATGGCAGATGGCCTGAATATGCAGAGTGTTAAGAATGTCTTTGCTCAGATCGGCAAGCGTTTCACCTATGGCGGCGATCCTGGCAAGGATCAGCGCGTGTACTTCTTCAATACGAAGGAAATCATCGGCAATAAATATGGCACGGCCAGCCCGATTCCCTTCCGTGTTGTTGACCAGCGCATCGGTCTGGATATGGATATTCCTATCCGCTGCTTTGGCGAGTACAGCTACAAGATTACCAATCCGATTTTGTTCTATACCAATGTTTGCGGCAACGTAAGCGACGAATATCAGCGCAGCGAGATTGACGGCCAGCTGAAAACTGAGCTGTTGACCGGCCTGAACCAAGCCTTTGGCATGATGAGTGAAAAGGGCGTGCGCTACAGTGCACTGCCTGGTCATGCACAGGAAATCGGCGATGCACTCAATGACGTGCTGAGCAAGAAATGGCGCGAGCTGCGCGGCGTAGAGGTTATTTCCTTCGGCGTAAGCAGCGTTAAAGCAAGCGAAGAGGACGAAAAATACATCCGCGATCTGCAGGCTCTCTCTAATCCGAATGCACGCATGGCCTTCATGACCGGTGCAACCGGTACTGCTATGCAGACTGCTGCCGGCAACGAGGGCGGCGCGATGATGGGCTTCATGGGCATGGGTATGGCAGGTGCTCAGGGCGGCAACATGATGAACGCTCTGAACCAGCAGATGGCTATGCAGCCGCCGCAAGGCTACGCTCAGCCTGGCTATCCGCCACAGGGCGGCTATGCTCAGCCTGGCATGCAGCAGGGCGGCGCACCGATGGGTGGTGCAGCAATGGGCGCAGCAGCTCCCGCAGCTGCTCCGGCTCCGCAAGCAGCTGAGGCAGGCTGGACCTGCAGCTGCGGTCGTGCCGGCAACACCGGCAAATTCTGTGCTGAATGCGGTGCGAAGAAGCCTGAGCCGAAGGCAGCAGAAGCAGGCTGGACCTGCGCTTGCGGTCACAGCGGCAACACCGGCAAATTCTGCGCTGAGTGCGGCGCGCCGAAGCCGGCAGAGCAGGCAGGCTGGACCTGCAGCTGCGGCACTGTAAACCAAGGAAGATTCTGCGCTAACTGCGGTGCGAAGAAGCCTGAGGGCGCACCCGTTTTCAAGTGCGATAAGTGCGGCTGGGTACCTGATGATCCGCATAATCCGCCGAAGTTCTGCCCTGAGTGCGGCGATATTTTCGACGACAACGATAAACAATAAGCCCCGGCTATCGTGTGAGGCACGATGAAGGCCCCTATGCAGGGGGAGAACAGAGATGTTCTGGATGACGAAGTGTAAAGCTGGCAGGCGGCACTGCTGCTCTCGGCTGAGAGAGCAGTGAGCCTGCTAAGCTACAGAATATTGAGGTGATATTATGGCTGCAACCTCTGTAAACTATCAGTGCCCAAATTGTAATGCTCCTTTAACATTCCTGCCCGGGCATGATAAGGTGACGTGCGAATATTGCGGTACGGAACTGGAAATCAAGGCAGTAGAGGAGTTATATGCAGCGAAGGAGGCTGCTGCAGCGAAGGCGCAGGCAGCTAAGGAAGCCAAGTGGGATACCGCTAACGCAGGCAGCGAATGGGAGAAGGAAGAAGCTGAAATGATGAAGGCGTTCACCTGCTCCAGCTGCGGTGCCGAAATCGTCTGCGACGAAAACACCATGGCGACAGAGTGCTGCTACTGCGGCAACCCGACGATGCTTCCGAGCCGCTTCGACAATATGCTGAAGCCGGACTTCGTAATTCCGTTCAAGAAAACCAAGGAGCAGGCTGTAGCTGCGCTCAAGGAATTCTATAAGGGCAAGAAGCTTTTGCCCGATGCTTTTACAGCTAATAACCGTGTGGAGGATATCCAGGCGATGTATGTACCGTTCTGGCTGTTCGATTCCTCGGTTAATGCGAGCGGCAGCTTTGAAGGCCGCAGTGATTCCGTTTATGAAACGGATGACGAGATTATTACGACTACATTGCACTATAACTGCGTTCGTGAAGGCACAATGTCCTTTGAGCGTATTCCTGTAGACGGCAGCGAGAAGATGGACGACCAGTTCATGGAAAGCATTGAGCCGTTTGATTACAAGGATATGGTTCCCTTCAGCACATCTTATTTAGCCGGTTATCTGGCAGATAAGTATGATGTTGATGCGGAGGCAGCCGTAAGCCGTGCAGACGCGCGCGTAGTAAAAAGTGCGGAATCTTGTCTGGAAAACACCGTTACCGGTTATACCTCGGTCAGCGCCAATAATGACCTTGCGGTTATCAAGGAAGAAAACGATGTACACTATGCAATGGTGCCGGTGTGGATTTTAACAACTCGTTTTGAAGATAAGCCCTACACCTTTATGATGAACGGTCAGACCGGCAAGTTCGTCGGCAGTCTGCCGATTGATTACGGCAAGCTGCGTAATTACACGCTGATTTCCTTCCTCATCGGTGCGATTTTGGTTTATCTTATCGCCTGGTTCGTGATGTAGGGAGGTGCCATGATGAGAAAGTTATTTGTAATCTTGACCATGCTGGCAGCCCTGATGCTGGCAAGCGTTGGTTTGGCAGCAGCGCCGAGCCTGGTAGATAATGCCAATGTACTGACTCCGCAGCAGAAGCGTGAGGTGCTCACAGAGCTGCGCAGACAGGAGCAGGAGCATGGGATCCGTATGGGCGTTGTAGTCATGAAAACCATCAACAATGAGGAACCCGGCAAATATGCCAACAAGCTGATTGATGATGTTTATAATGACGGTGCCAACGGCAATATGGTGCTTTTGCAGGTTATCGACAAACGCAAATGGTATATCAGCACTGACAAAAAGCTGAAAGAGGTTGTCAAAGGTAATGCTGGTGTAGAATACATGAGCAAGCCTATGGTAGCTAAGCTGAAGAACAATGATTATGCCGGAGCGTATATCACCTACGCACAAAAGGGCGGCGAGCTCATGAGCTATTATGAAGCTAACGGCGAGCCCTGGGAGCCTGAGAAGGAATTCAACTGGCTGGCATTGATTATCGGCTTGGCTGGCGGCGGCATTATCGCCTACGTATATCGCGGCATGCTGATGAGCAGCATGAGCAATGTACGCAACGAGGTGGCGGCAGATGCTTACCTGAATAAGGAAACCTTCAAGCTGGTGCATGAAGACGATATTTATACCCATACTACGGTAGCAGCAGTGCCGAAGCCGAAGAATGACAGAAGCAGCTCTAGCGACGACGGCAGCGTAAGCGACAATTGCAGTGATGATGATCATGGCGGCGGTGGCGGTGGCTACTAATAACGTGATAAGT
>URVO01000020.1 GCA_900551335.1 uncultured Phascolarctobacterium sp. | reverse complement strand
ACATGTCATGGTAAAGTGCTTTTTCCCCTTCACGCAGAAATTTCTTCCGCATCAGGCCAAAATCTGCACCTCACTGCCCGTTCCGGCGCCGTTCGTCCTCTTTGTCACGACAAGCTGCGTATCTATCATGTCCATAAGGTCATGCACGTGCGAGATAATGCCGACCAGCCTGCGTCCCTCGCTCAGCCCCTGCAGCGTCGCCACTGCCTGCTGCAGGGCGGAGTCGTCCAGCGAGCCAAAGCCCTCGTCGACGAACATCGCGTCCAGCTGAATGCCGCCTGCGCTCGACTGCACCTCATCCGCCAGTCCCAAAGCCAGCGCCAGCGAGGCCATAAACGATTCGCCGCCGGAGAGAGTTTTTACGCTGCGTCTGCGGCCGCTGTAATGGTCGTGTACCACAAGGTCGAGGCCGGTCTTGCTGTTGCCCGTCTTTACCTCGTCATTATCCAGTGCCTCACGGCACAGCTCATATTGGCCGCTCGTCATCTGCAGCAGGCGCACGTTGGCACGGCGCAGGATTTTGTCGAAGTAGTGCATCTGGATATAAGTCTCCAGATTGACGTGCTTCTTGCCCACCAGTCTGCCGTTCATCGTATCCGCCAGCGCCTTCAGTGACTGGTACTCCTCCTCGCTGCGGCGCAGGCCTTCCGTGCTCTCGCGCACGTTGGCCGTAATGCCTTTGTTATTTTCAATCGCAGCATACAGCCTTCTGTCCTGCTGCTCCAGCTCGCGCTGCGCTGCCGCCAGCTCCGCGCCCTGCGCTCGCAAGGCAGCCTCGTCCACGTCCGCGACGAGCCTTTGCTGCTGCTCGAGCTGGCCCGTCTTTTCCTGCAGCTGTCCCTCGACCTTCGCCAGCTCGGCCACGCGCTTCTGCGCGTCCGCATCCGCCTGGGCGTTGCTTGCACGTTGGCGCGTAACGGCGGCGGCACGCTGAGCCTCCTGCCGTGCCAGCTGCACGAGGGGACGCAGACGCGCCTCCAGCTCCTGCGTCAGCTCGGCCGTCTGTTTCTGCTCAGCCTGCAGGCAGACGGGCAGCTTCTCCGGCTCTGCGCAGCCAAGCAGCTCTCTGCTCTTGTCCAGCGTGAGCTGCAGCTGACGCTCACAGCCGGCGTTCAGCTTACGCCCCTGCCCGGCGAGGTCGCTCAGATAGGCCTTGGCACTCGTCATCGCCGCCTGCGCCTGCTTCACCTGCTGCTCCGTCGGCGTATCCTGCGGCAGCACTGCAGGCCGCGGATGCTGCAACGAGCCGCACACCGGACAGGCCTCGTGCTCCTTGAGCGTCGCCGCCAGCACACCTGCCTGAGCCTGCAAGAAGGCCATATCCAGAGCGTCATATTTTTGCTTTTTCTCCGTAAAATCCTGCATATGCTCGCGATACTCCGCACGCTTGGCCTCCAGCTCCGCCAGCTCTTCATTATACCGCGCCAGCATCGCCTGCACGTCCTGCAAATCGCGCTTCCGCGCCGCCAGCCGCTGCTGCTCGCCCTGCTCCTGCGCCGCCGCCAGCTGCGCAGCCTGCGCCTCCTGCCACGCGCTCTCCAAAGCCGCCAGCTGACGCTCACGCGCCGCCTTGGCCTCCGCCTCGCTGTCGGCCTGCTGCTGCAGCCTCTCCTTCTGCGCCTGCAATGTGCGCACAGCGCTCTCCAGCTCTGCCAGCCGGCTAAAGCATTCCAGCTTAGCATTCAGCGCTCTTTGCTGCTCGTCCAGCCCGCTCTTCGCCGCCGCATTCTGCGCCTGCTTCGCCTCATCAAGCTTTATCACCACGTCTACCAGCTCCAGCGCCTCGCCTGCGCAGCCCCTGAACTCCTGCTGCCGCCACAGCGCCAGCTTGGCCGCCTGCTCCGGATAATCGGCGCAGCTTATGCCGCTGAGGAACTGCGCCGTCCGCCGCTGCAGCTCCTCGCATTCCTTACATTTATCCAGTGCTTCCCGCTTGAGCCGCTCCTGCAGGCTCTGATAGAACTCCGTATGGAACAGCTCGCGGAAGATTTTGCTGCGTTCATCTGTATTCGTATCGAGGAATTTGCGGAACTGTCCCTGCGCAATCATGGCGATTTGCGTAAACTGCTTATAATCAAGTCCCAGCAGCTCCTTCACCGCCCTGTCCACCTCGCCTGTCTTGGTCACTGGCTGCCGCGCATCGGGATAGCGCAGCTCTGCCGCCGCACGCTCCAGCGTCAGGCCGCTGCCGCGCTTGACAGGACGCTGATACTCAGGGTTACGCCGCACGACATACTCCTGCCCACGCAAGCGAAAGGCAAGCTCTACGAACGTCGGCACATCGGCAGCCGCATATTGGCTGCGCAGCATCGAAGCCTCGCGCGTACCGCCGCTCGTCTCGCCGTACAGCGCGTAGCACAGCGCATCAAAAATAATCGTCTTGCCTGCGCCCGTATCGCCTGTAATCAGGTACAGCCCCTGCTCCCCCAGACGCGTAAAATCTATCTCCGTCCGGCCGGCATAAGGGCCGAAGGCACTCAGCACCAGCTTTAAAGGCTTCATCTGCTCTCCTCCTTCTCCAGCAAGCCCTGCAGATACGCTCTCTGCTTCTCGCTCAACGCCTGATTGTTCTGCAGCTGATAAAACTCCTCCATCAGCTCCAGCGGCGACTTCTCCACCACACGCTCCGCGCCCTCAATCGCGTTATCCGTGCGCGTGCGCTTGTTGTCATATTCCAGCTGCAAAAGATTCTTATAGACCGAGCGCAGCTTCTGCACAGCGTCCGGCACATCCTCCTCATCGGTCAGCGTGAGATGATAAAAGTCACGCAAAAGGCCGTCGCTGTCCTTCGGCAGCTCTTCATAGAAGTCCTTGCTCATCAGCTCCTCATAGCTGCCGCGCAGCTTGCGCAAATCGCGCAGTGGAGCCAGCGGCAGCGCCGTAACGCTCACGCGGCCCTTCTCGCCCAGCTCCACCAGCGTCACGCTCTTTTCCTGCTGCCATTCGGCAAAGGAATATTTGAGCGGCGTACCGCTGTAGCGCACACGCTCGCTACCCACGTTCTGCGCCCTGTGGATATGCCCTAGCGCCGTATAATCAAAGTCAGCAAAAACCTCCGCACCGATATTGTCCACGCCGCCGACATTCACCGCCTCGCTGCCAGCCGTCTGCGCACCCGTCACAAACTGATGCGCCACCAGCACATTGCGCTCCGCAGCATTGATATGCAGGCGCTCCACCGCACAGCGCAGCGCCTCATGATAGGTCGTCACCTGCTCCGCCTCCTCCGGCAGCAGGCAGTGGCGCACATGCGCAGGCTTCAGAAAGGGCAGCAGGTAGATATGCACGCTGCCATACACATCCTGCAGCGTCACGCACTGCGGCTCGCCAGTATAAAGGCCGCAGAAATGCACGCCGCCCTCACGCATCAGCTGCGCACCGAACGCCAAGCGCTCCGCGGAATCATGGTTGCCGCTCGTCACGCACACCGTCGTCAGCTGCGCCAGCTTATTCAAAAAATCGTCGAACAGCGTCACCGCCTCAGCCGGCGGCACAGGCTTGTCATAAATATCCCCGGCCAGCAGCACGCAGTCAGGCTGCTCGCTGCGCACCAGCTCCACAAGCTGCTGTAAAATAAAGCACTGGTCCTCCAGAAGCGAAAACTCGTTAAGCCTCTTGCCCAGATGCAGGTCAGACAAATGCATCAGCTTCATATTCTTCCTCCAATCACGTTACACTCTAAACTGATTGTAGCACGCACCGGCAGGCACGTCAACAAACGCGAACCTGTCCTTCTGTCCTCTCATTACATACATAAAGTTTACAAAACAGCACTTTCAGTCTGCATTCATTTGTGGTATAATCATTTTGTTACTATATTTTAGGGGAGGCTAAGCAAAATGCTTAATCAGGTTTCTTTATTCACCGAAAACAACTGCGGTGGACTTTTAAAAATCACCACTATTTTAGCGAAGGCTAATATCAATATCTACACCATGCTCGCCAACGACAGCGCCGAGTTCGGCATCGTGCGTCTGATTGTCGACAATCCCGAGGTCGCTATGGAAACGCTGAAGAAGGAAGGCTACCAATGCCGCCAC
This sequence comes from uncultured Phascolarctobacterium sp., assembly GCA_900551335.1. Lineage (GTDB taxonomy): Bacteria > Bacillota > Negativicutes > Acidaminococcales > Acidaminococcaceae > Phascolarctobacterium_A. The sequence continues at coordinate 9,409 of URVO01000020.1, read as the reverse complement.
GACAAGGTTATCGCCGTAGAAATGGACGATACTCCGGGCTATCTCGACGGCATCCTCACGGCCATCCACAGCGCCAACATCGACATCTCCTATCTGTACATCTCCTTCAACCGCGAAACCGTCAAACCAGTTGTTATCCTCAAAACGGCAGAGCCGGAAACCGCAACCTTCCTCATTGGCCGCGGCTACCATCTGCTAGAGAGCTTCTAAAAGTAAAACGAAAAATACCCTCTCTGCCTGCTTCGCAGGCATCTCTCCCTGACGCTAAGACCCAGTTTTTACAAGCGCAAGCGCCGTAAAAACTGTTGGTCGTGCTAACATCGCTTGCGATGAACAGGGAGAGCTTATTCGACGTACTACCGTTACGGAGGTCCTGCGAATAAGTCTCCCCTATAAGGGGAGATGTCGCGCCAGTGACAGAGGGGTATTTAACTTTAGGCGTATTTTTCTAGGGGTATTACTTCGAATAAGCAGCCTTAGCCGTCACGCCCTCGAGCAGGCCCAGCTTGCCGCTCATAGCGCTGATGACATCCTGCGGTGCGTCCATCGCCACGCAGATGATGTTGACGTTCTTTTCCTTATAGGGCAGTCCCATGCGGCCGATGATGTAATCGCCGTAAGCATGCAAAATAGCATTCAGCTCGCTGACCACAGCCTTATCCGTAACAATCAAAGAAATAACTGCAACTCTTGTTTCCATATTCTTGCCTCCTTTAATAAGCTTCTTCATTAAGTATAGCACACTCGCAGGGAGGCAGGCAAAAAAATCTGCGTTCGGCCTGCGCTTGACATTGAGCACCATTTTGCTATAATTAGACTTGTATTTTACTGCGCTATGCTGCGCAGCTCATGCAATTTTCGGCAATCTGCCATCTATTTATAAAGGAGTACCTCATGCTTAACATCTGCTTCGCCCTTTTTCTTTTCGGTATGCTGGTTACACTCTGCCTCAAAGCGTTTAACCGCGCCAGACTGCAACAGCAGCCGCTCAACTCCAAGGAAACTGCTCTTTTAATCGCGCTTTCCCTTGGCTGTATGCTCGCGCTCAACGCCGGCGTCAGTGCTGTCTACCGTATGCAGCTCATCAGCTTCTAATAAGCAAGGCAAAACCGTCTGCACAGTCATGCAGGCGGCTTTTTTACGCCCTTACGCAAGCAAACAGCATAACATAACAAAAAGCCGAAAGCTCAGGCGCATATCCAGCGTCCTTGCTTTCGGCTAATTTTTTTAGTCAGACCGGCTCTTAGTATTCAGCTAATTTTGCAGCAGCCTTCGGGCAGCCTTTGGCAGCAGCCAGCTCAAAGTAGGTCTTGGAGCAGATTTTGTGGCCCATTGCCAGGTATTGCTCGCCCAGCATATACATATCCTTTGCGTATTCCATATCCTTCAGCTTTTGTGCAGCCTTCGGGCAGCCTTTAGCAGCAGCCAGCTCCATGTAGGTTTTGCCGCTGATTGCATGGCCCATTGCCAGGTATTGCTCGCCCAGCATATACATATCCTTTGCGTATTCCATATCCTTCAGCTTTTGTGCAGCCTTCGGGCAGCCTTTGGCAGCAGCCAGCTCGAAATAGGTTTTGGAGCAGATGCAGTGGCCCATGCCCAGATATTGCTCGCCCAGCATATACATATCCTCTGCATATTCCATATCCTTCAGCTGAGCCTTAGCTTCCGCGGAGCCTTTAGCAGCAGCCAGCTCCAGATAGGTTTTGCCGCTGATTGCATGGCCCATGCCAAGATATTGTTTAGCCAGCATCAGGCAGCCTTCGATATATTCTTTATTTTTTGCTTCAGCAGCAGCGATTTCTTCGTCAGTTACGCCGGCAGCTTCCTTGAACCAAGCCATGATAGCGCCCAGGTCTTCAGCCTTGTACATTACGCTTCTGAATTTATAATCAATCTTCTTCATAGTGTACAATCTTTCAATGCCCATGTTCAGGTCGATGTAGTCCAGACCAAAGAAGGTCAGGATGCCGTCGATAACAACCTCGGTATTAGCCGGGTCCTTTGCCAGGTTAGCAATTTGCAAGTATTTTTCCACTACAGTAGTCATTTAAAAAACCTCTCTTTTCTCATCTTTTACAAGAATCGTCAATTTAAGTCCACGCACAGGAACTAACAACATAATAACACGATTGCAAACAATTATCAACTATTTTTGCAGTAAAACCGCCAACTCGCTGCCTTACTGCTACTTCTCCCCAACAATCCTCTATCACACAAACAAAAATAACCGCCAGCCCCAGAAACTTGCGGTTATTTTTTAACTAAAAAGCTTTTTATAAATTTTATGCTTCTTCGCTGAAATCGTCCTTGCCAACGCCGCACAGAGGGCAAACCCAATCTGCCGGAACATCCTCCCAGGCAGTGCCTGCTGCTACACCGTTATCCGGATCGCCAACCTCAGGATCATAAACATAGCCACAAATATTGCATACCCATTTTGCCATTACGAAGACCTCCAATCAATAATGATTTTTTATTTAACCTAAGCTCATTATATCACAGAAGTCCGCCGAAAACTTTAAACTTGCTGTGAACTTTCAGCGTCCGCTATTGCAGCGCCGCCTGCTTCTCCGGCAAATCAAGACGGAAGAAGTCATACAGCGTCTGCGCAGCCGCATGGTTCATGCTCTCCACCTGCGCCAGCTCCTCCACGCTGGCCGCACGCATAGCGTCCAGCGTCTTGAACGCCTTCCACAGCTCCTGCCTGCGTTTCGGGCCGATGCCCTCCACGTGGTCGAGCACGGAAACAAGATTACGCTTGCCGCGCAGCTTGCGGTGGTAGGTGATGGCAAAGCGATGCGCCTCGTCGCGGATACGCTGGATAAGATGCAGCGCTGCACTGTCGCGGTCGAGCAGAATGCTCTCGCTCTGGTGCGGCTTGAAGATTTCCTCCTCGCGCTTCGCCAGACCAACGACGTGCAAATCGTCCAGTCCCAGGCCGTGCAGCACCTCCAGCGCCGAGCTCAGCTGTCCCTTGCCGCCGTCGATAACGACGAGACTCGGCAAATCCTCGTAATCCTTGTAGCGGCGGTAGACAACCTCCTGCATCGACTTGAAATCGTCCGGCTTGCCCTCGGCCGAAACAATCTTGTACTTGCGGTAATCCTTCTTGCTGATGCTGCCGTTACGAAAGACAACCATCGAAGCAACCGTCTCGCTGCCCTGCGTATGGCTGATATCGAAGCAATCCATGCGCTCCAGCGGCTGCGTCATGCCCAGCGCCATTTGCAGCTCCTCTGCTGCCTGCTCGTCATTCTTCAGCGACAGGCTGCCCTTGCGCAAACGCTCGTCGAGCAGCTTCACGGCATTATCCGCCGCCAGCTTCAGCAGCTCACGCTTCACGCCGCGCTGCGGCTGCAGCAGCTCCACCTTACGCTCCGCACGCTCTGCCAGCCACATTTCGATGAGCTGCTGCTCCTCGGCCTCCGGCAGGTACGGCAGCACAATTTCCCGGGGAATAAAGGTTGCCTCATTATAATACTGCTTCACGAACGCCGTCATGATTTCGCCCGGCTCATCGCCCTCGTTCTGCAAAAAGAAGTTGTCACGGCCAATCAGCCTGCCCTTGCGCACAAAGAAAATCTGCACGCACGCGCCTGTCATATCCTGCGCAAAGCCAAAGACGTCCATATCGCCGCCGTTGTTCGTCACGGCCTTCTGCGATTCGTTGAGACGCATTACTGCCTGCAGCTGGTCGCGCAGGCGTGCCGCCTCCTCGAAGGCATAATTATCCGCCGCCTCCTGCATCCGCTGCTTCAGGTCGCGCTCCAGCTCCGTCGTGCGTCCGTCCAGCACCATGCACACCGAACGGATCATCTGCTGATACTCCGCGCGGCCCACATAACCGGCGCAGGGCGCAAGGCAGCGCTTGATATGGTAGTTGAGGCACGGCCTGTCGGGATTCATCTTGCGGCAGGTACGCAGCGGAAACATGCTGCGCAAAAGCTTCACCGTCGCATGCATCGCGCCGGCGTCGGCATAAGGGCCGTAATACTTCGCCCCGTCACGGCTTTGGCGGCGCGTCACGAACAGCCGCGGAAATTCCTCGTTCACCGTCACCTTAAGATAGGGATAGGTTTTGTCGTCCTTAAGGCTGATGTTATAGCGCGGACGATATTTTTTAATCAGATTGCACTCCAAAATCAGCGCTTCGACCTCGCTAGAGGTAACAATCGTTTCTATCTCGGCAATCTTCGCCACCATCGCCTTAACCTTCGGCGTATGGCTCGCCAGATTGCGAAAGTAGCTGCGCACGCGGTTCTTCAGCACCACGGCCTTGCCGACATAGATGACCTTGCCCGTGGCATCATGCATCAGATAAACGCCGGGCTTTTCCGGCAGAACAGCCAGCGCATTGCGAATCGCGTCGCTAAAGCCTGCTGCTAACTCCGTCATACATACCACCCGTTCTTCTTCGCCTTCGCCAGCTCAGATTTAATATACTGGCCTGTATAGGATTTCTTGACCTTCGCCACCTCTTCAGGTGTGCCGCTGGCCAAGAGCGTGCCGCCCTTGTCGCCGCCCTCCGGTCCGAGGTCAATAATATAATCTGCAACCTTGATAACATCAAGATTATGCTCAATAACAATTACACTGTCGCCTGCCTCCACAAGGCGCTGCAGCACATCAAGCAGCTTATGCACATCGGCGATATGCAGACCGGTCGTCGGCTCATCAAGGATATATACCGTGCGTCCCGTGCTGCGGCGGGAAAGCTCCGTCGCCAGCTTGACGCGCTGCGCCTCGCCGCCGGAAAGCGTCGTCGCTGCCTGCCCCAGATGGATATAGCCAAGGCCGACGTCCTCAAGCACCTGCAGCTTACGCGCAATACGCGGCTGGTTCTTGAAGAACTCGCACGCCTCGCTGACCGTCATATCCAGCACCTCGGCAATCGTCCGGCCCTTGTAATGCACCTCCAGCGTGTCGCGGTTATAGCGCGCGCCATGGCACACCTCGCAGGGAACATAAACGTCGGGCAGAAAGTTCATCTCGATTTTATTCATGCCGTCGCCCTTGCAGGCCTCGCAGCGTCCGCCCTTCACGTTGAAGCTAAAGCGTCCGGCCTTGTAGCCGCGCAGCTTTGCCTCATTCGTCTGGCTGAACAGCTCACGGATGAAGTCAAATACGCCTGTATACGTCGCAGGATTCGAGCGCGGCGTGCGGCCAATCGGGGACTGGTCGATGTTGATAACCTTGTCCACCAGCTCCAGACCTTCGATGCTGTCATGCTCCGCTGCACGCAGGCGCGCACCGTTAAGCTTGCTGCCTAGCGCGTTATACAGGATATCGTTAATCAGCGTCGACTTGCCGCTGCCGCTTACGCCGGTGACGACGGTAAGCACTCCGAGCGGAAGCGATACGTCAATATTTTTCAGATTGTTGGCGCGGGCGCCGTGAATCGTCAGATAGCGGCCGTCACAGCTGCGGCGTTGCTTCGGCACGGGAATGAACCTGCGTCCGCTGAGATAGGTGCCCGTCACCGACTTCTCGACCAGCTTTATCTCCTCCGCTGTGCCCTGCGCCACGACCTCGCCGCCATGCTCGCCTGCCCCCGGACCGATATCAATAATCTCGTCCGCTGCATACATCGTTTCCTCGTCATGCTCCACGACAATCAGCGTATTGCCAAGGTCACGCAGATGCTTGAGCGTTTCCAAAAGCTTGCCGTTATCGCGCTGATGCAGACCGATACTCGGCTCATCGAGGATATAGAGCACGCCCGTCAGGCCGCTGCCAATCTGCGTCGCCAGACGGATACGCTGTGCCTCGCCGCCCGAAAGCGTGCCTGCGCTGCGGTCGAGCGTCAGATAATCAAGGCCGACGTCGTTGAGGAACTGCAGGCGTGCCTTAATCTCCTTCAGCACCTGCTTGGCGATAATCTGCTGGCGCTGGCTCAGCTGCAGCTCTGCAAAAAATTGCAGGCAGTCGCGCACCGTCAGCGCTGTAACCTCGCAGATATTCTTGCCGCCGACCAAAATCGCCAAGGCCTCCGGCTTCAGGCGGCTGCCATGACAGGTCGGGCAGGGAGTGCTCGTCATGAACTCCTCCAAATCCTGACGCATAGCGTCGCTGAAAGCCTCACGGTAGCGGCGCTTCAATACGTTCAGGATGCCGTCGAAGGTCGTATCATGCTGCTTGACCTCGCCCTGCAGATTCTCATAGAGAAACTTGAACTTGCGCTCGCCTGCGCCCTGCCATAGCAGCTCCTGCATCTCGGCAGGCAGGTCGTTCCATTTCGTATTATAATCATAGCCATAGGCAGTGAGCACCGCGCCCAGCTGCTTCATAAAATAAGAATTAAGGTTATTGCTGAAGCAGGCGATGCAGCGCTCGGCAAAGGTTTTCTCGCCGTCCGGCACAATCAGCGCCTTGTCGAACTCCATGTTCATGCCCAGCCCGGTGCAGTCCGGGCAGGCGCCGAAGGGATTGTTGAACGAGAACAGCCGCGGCTCAATCGCCGGCAGGCTCACGCCGCAGTCATTGCAGGCAAAATGCTCGCTAAACAGCAGCAGCTCAGACTGCTCGCCCAGCGTCGCCACCTCCACGAAGCCGTCGGCCAGCTTCAGCGCCGTCTCCACCGAATCAGTAAGGCGCTGCTGAATCCCCTCGCGCACCGCCAGACGGTCAATAACCACCGAAAGGCTGTGCTTGCGCCTCTTATCCAGCTGAATATCCTCATCCAGCGTGCGCACCTCGCCATCAATATACATGCGCACATAGCCTGCACGCCGCATATCGTCGAGCACGCGCATATGCTCGCCCTTGCGCCCGCGCACCAGCGGAGCCATAACCATGAAGCGAGTCCCCGCCTCTAGCTCCAGCACGCGGTCAACAATCTGCTGCACGCTCTGCTGCTCGATAAGCTTGCCGCACTGCGGACAATGAGGCTCGCCTGCACGCGCAAACAGCAGACGCAGGTAATCATAAATCTCCGTCACCGTGCCCACGGTCGAACGCGGATTGCGGCTCGTCGTCTTTTGGTCAATAGAAATCGCCGGACTCAGGCCCTCGATATAATCCACATCCGGCTTATCCATCTGCCCCAAAAACTGGCGTGCATAGGCAGACAGCGACTCCACATAACGGCGCTGGCCTTCAGCGTAAATCGTGTCGAAGGCCAGGCTGCTCTTGCCACTGCCCGAAAGGCCGGTGATGACCACCATTTTATTACGCGGTATCTCTACCGTGATATTCTTCAAGTTGTGCTGACGCGCACCCTTGACAATAAGTTTTTCCATCTTGTATATCTCCAAACAAAGAATTTTTTACTAAAATATTTGACAACTGTTTTATTTTCTGCAATGATAGTAGTATCAATTATTTAGGAGTGAATTTTATGGATTTCAAAAAGCAAGCTAATACAATTCTCTATTCAGCTTATAAAAAAGCTTGTAATTCAGAAGAAAGTTACTGTCAACACAAAACCTTTATCGACTTTGTGTTAGATAATAATCATCTGACATATAAGTATGTTTTATTCACTGCTCTTTTAGCAAAATCAACAGATTCTAATATAAACCCACTATGTTTACAGAAAAAATCAACGCTAACTGGTGCATATGACGCTAGAAGCTTATGCCACAAGGTTATTGTACCATTTGAAATGACTACTTTAAGAAAAGTTTTAGGGGGTTCTAATGAACCATTTTTAAACAAACCAGCAAGATTTACTGAACTCAATAAATCCAACGCTGTAAGACGAGGAAAAGATCAAGAAATTTTATTCTCACTATGTGATAATTTGCCACTTATAAAAAGCTCATCAGTTGCATATGAATGTCTTGTATATTTTTTACAAAAACTATTGTATCAAATAGATACAAATATCAAAGAACAAACTTTTTATATTCCACCAGAAAATGCTATCCCTTCTAAAATTATAAACTTCATAGAAAAAGTTTTAGAGCAAAGTTTTGAAGGTGAAACCCTTACATTAATGGTCGCTGGTATTTACCATCTTAGATATTTGAATAGCAATACAATAGTAGAAGTACATCCCGTAAACCAAGCAGGAAAATCTGGTCGAGAAATCAGTGATTTAGATATATACAAAGACAATAAACTATTATGTGCTAATGAATTAAAAGATAAATTGTATACTGAAACCGACGTCAGATTTGCTGCCGACAAAGTTATCCATGCCGGAGGAACAAAAATGCTGTTTATAGAAGGTCCTAGAGGGGTTGCAAAAGGAGATTTTGCTAAACTTTTAATAAGCGAATATGATGCAAAACATTTTATGTTAGACATCGTTCCCTATAATATGTTTTTTAGAATTGTTATCAGCTCTATAGATAGCATAGACATTTATGAATTTATAAAATTCATTATGTATACGGCTCATAACACGAAATTTAAAGCCCAAACGATAAAATATATTGATGAAATGGCAAGATTGTATTTGGATTTATCTCGTTAAACTTCATGTTTATCTAAGTATTGAACTAAAGCATTAGCTACTACATATGCCAACTTACATGGAACCGCATTACCAATCTGTGTATATATACTAGCTTTGTTACCGCAAAAAATATATTCATCTGGAAATGTTTGTATTTTAGCAGCCTCTTTTAACGTAATTCTTCTTAATCTACGCGGAGCTTCTTTAAACTTAGGAACTACACTATTATTCATTAATGCCTTATGATATCCTACAACCCAATCTTCTTCAGATACATCATATAAGTAATCTTCATCTAAAAAAGGAGTTTTATTCCCACCCATAGAAGCGGGTAATGTATTTGCATATCCATCTAAATTAATTGGTCTACCCTGACCATTAAAATACATTCCAGCATATGGAGATTTCCTCATTATAGGGTTAGTTGCAAATGTAATTTTTGCTGTGCATGTAGCAGGATGTTCAACTGACCCAGCTCGACCTAAAACTCGTAACAATTCCTTTACCGTTTTCGGCTTCTCCTTTTTTTGATAAATCAGTTCCCATAATTCATTTTCAAAAAACAGAGTATTTTTTATACCTATAAAAAATACTCTTTCTCTTTTTTGAGACACTCCATAATCAGCAGCATTTAATACAAAAGGAACACAAGTATAACCAGCTTCCAATGCATTATTTAAATACCTACTTCTCACATCCTTCCATCTATCTAATTTAGCTAAAGCCTTTACGTTCTCCATAACAAACGCTTTAGGTTTTAGATGTTTTACAACATCTAAAAAAGTAAATATTAATCTACTTCTTTCATCATCTGGATTCATCTTTCCTGCAACAGAAAAACCTTGACATGGAGGTCCTCCAAAAACAATATCAATATTTTTCACATTATACAAATCATGCAATACCTTATTTATATCATTATTGATTATTATACTATCAGGATGGTTCATTTTATAAGTTTCAGCTGCATATTGCATCAATTCATTAGCCAAAACAACCTTTACT
>URVO01000019.1 GCA_900551335.1 uncultured Phascolarctobacterium sp. | reverse complement strand
ATAGTCAATTTCCTGGTCACGGCTGCGCAGCTCCCACTCACGCCACGGAGCAATAATAGCCAGCTGCGGAGCCAAAGCCTTTACAGACAGCTCGAAACGAACCTGGTCATTGCCTTTGCCGGTAGCACCATGAGCGATAGCGTCAGCGCCTTCTTTTTCAGCAATCTCAACTAATTTTTTAGCAATCAGCGGACGAGCGAAGGAAGTACCCAGCAGGTATTTCTTCTCGTAAACAGCACCAGCCTTAACAGTGGGCCAAACATAGTCGCTGATAAATTCTTTCTTCAGGTCCATGATGTAGCATTTGCTTGCACCGGTTTTCAGTGCTTTGTCATGAACGGGCTCCAGCTCATCGCCCTGGCCCAGGTCAGCGCAGGCAGCGATAACCTCGCAGTTGTTATAATGCTCTTTCAGCCACGGAATAATTACGGATGTATCAAGGCCACCGGAGTAAGCCAGAACTACTTTTTTAATATCTTCTTTTTTCATTGTAAATAGCCTCCCATTTCTGTATAATGCAACGCATTAGTGAATAAACTTACGAACTTCTTGTATTATATACCCTTTTTATGCATAAATCAAGTATAATCGCTCATGTATACACAATTTTTTTGTGTACAGAATGTTACAATACCTCATCACTCATCAGCAATGCCATAATCGCTTTTTGCACATGCAATCTGTTTTCAGCCTGGTCAAAGACGAAGGATTGCGGTCCTTCCAGAACCTCCTCGGTAATCTCCTCGCCGCGGTGTGCGGGCAGGCAGTGCAGTACAATTGCGTCAGGACGTGCTTCGTTCAGCAGCTCCTGATTGATCTGATAATTATGCAATGCTTTGAAGCGGATTTCACGCTCAGCCTCCTCGCCCATGCTGGTCCATACATCGGTATAGAGCACATCGGCGCCCTTGGCAGCCTTGAAGAGATCCTCTTCAACAGTAATGGAGCAGCCGGTTTGCGCAGCATCCTCCTGTGCCAGACGCAGGATTTCCGGATCCGGCTGATAACCCTTCGGACTAGCGCAGACCATGTTCATGCCAACCTTAGCGCAGGCAAACATCAGCGAATGTGCCATGTTGTTGCCGTCGCCGACATAAACCAGCTTGCGGCCCTTGAGCACCTTCAGCTTCTCCTGAATGGTGAAGATATCCGTCAGTGCCTGACAGGGATGCAGCAGGTCGGTCAGACCGTTGATAACAGGTACGCTTGCATATTTAGCCAGCTCGATAACAGAATCATGGGAGAAGGTACGAATCATAATGCCGTCAACAAAGCGGGACAGCACGCGTGCAGTATCACGAATCGGTTCGCCACGGCCAATCTGGGAAGCAGAATCGCTCAGATAAATCGGATGGCCGCCCAGCTGCCAGAAGCCAACCTCAAAGGAGGTTCTGGTACGGGTGGAAGCCTTGGAGAAAAGCATAGCCAGAGTCTTGCCCTTTAAATACTGGTGCGGCTCACCGGCCTTTTGCTTACGCTTCAATTTTTTTGCTACATCAAGAATTGTTGCGACCTCGCCTACGCTCAGGTCATGAATAGAAATCAGGTCTTTATTTTTTAAGCTCATTTTTTTACTTCCTCTCAATTTAAACTAGCCGCCAGCGCCTTATCCAGAGCAGCAACCACAATATCAATTTCCTCTTTGCTGATAATCAAAGGCGGTACAATGCGGATAACATTGCCGGCAGTGCAGTTGACAATGACATGCTCTGCCAGGCAGGCCTCTACAAGCGGCTTGCCCTCGCCCTTAACCTCCATGCCAAGCAGCAGGCCGCGGCCACGCACATCGGCAACCTTATCAGGATATTTTGCCTGCAGCTTACGCAGCTCGCCGATGAAATACTCGCCCTTGGCTGCAACCTTGTCCACCAGGCCCTCAGACTTCAAGGTCGTCAGCGTTGCATAAACAGCAGCGCAGGCCAGCGGATTGCCGCCGAAGGTGCCGCCGTGGTCGCCGGGCTTAAAGACATGCGCCAGACGCTCCGGCACAGCAAAGCCTGCAACCGGGAAGCCGCCGCCGATGCCCTTAGCAAAGGTCAGCACATCAGGCTTCACGCCGCTGTGCATATAAGCAAACCACTTGCCGGTACGCGCCACACCCGTCTGCACCTCATCGAAAAGCAACAGCGCATCATACTGGTCGCAGAGCGCACGCACCTGCTGCAGATACTCATCGGACGGCACATGCACGCCGCCCTCGCCCTGAATAGGCTCGAGCAGTACAGCGCAGACATCCTCGTCCATTTGCGCCTCCAGCGCCTTGATATCGCCATAGGGCACAAGCACATGGCCAGGGCTCAGCGGACCATAGCCAACGTGATAATAATCATGACCGGTGGCAGCCAGCGTATCAAAGGTGCGTCCGTGGAAGGACTCGTCGGCAGAAATAATCTTGTACTTCGTCGGTGACTTGGTAACGCCATACTTACGCGCCAGCTTCATAGCGCCCTCGTTCGCCTCTGCACCGCAGTTAGCAAAGAAAATGCGGTCCATACCCGTCGCCTCAGCAACCACACGCAGCGCCTTCGCCTGAATCTCTGTATAATACAGATTAGAGCAGTGCATCAACTTGGCAGCCTGCTCAGCAATCGCCTTCACCAGCACCGGATGATTATAGCCAAGGCTGTTTACCGCAATGCCGGCGAAAGCATCGACATACTCATTGCCCTCGCTATCCCACACGCGGCAGCCCTGCCCCAGCTCCAGCACCATCTGATATCTGCCAAAAACAGGCAGATAATATTTTTCAGTTTCTGCTATAACTGTTTTTTTATCCATAAATTTATCGTCCCCCTCAAAACAAACCAAACCTTTATTTTACTACTTCTGTTCCCACGCCAGTATCACTGAACAATTCCATAAGAATCGAATGCTCGGCACGGCCATCAATAATATGTGTTTTCTTCGCACCGCCGCTCAGCGCATTTATGCAGCCGCGGACCTTAGGAATCATGCCGCCGTCAATGCTGCCCTTGAGCATAAGCTCATGAGCCTTTTCAAAGGACAGCGTAGAAATAAAGCTGCTTTCATCAGGATAAGCGGAATAAATGCCGCGTACATCAGTCAGCACCAGCAGCTTTTCTGCCTTCAGCGCACCGGCAATATCACCGGCAACAACATCGGCATTAATGTTATAGGTTTCGCCATCCGCACCAACGCCGGTCGGAGCGATAACGGGGATATAGCCGCCGTCCAGCAGGCAGTTGATAAGGTCGGTGTTGACATGCTGCACGCTGCCGACAAAGCCGATATCTACCAGATTAACCTCGCCGTTTTCATAAACATCGGCCAGATATTTTTTCGCCTCCAGCAGCTTGGCATCCTTGCCGTTGAGGCCGACAGCCTTGCCGCCCAGGCTGTTCAGACGGCCAACAAGGTCGGTGTTGATTTTGCCGACAAGCGCCATCTCTGCGATAGCAGCGGATTCAGCGTCAGTAACGCGCAGACCGCCGACAAACTCGCTCTTCTTGCCAGCCTGCTCCAGCTGACGGCTGATTTCCGGGCCGCCGCCATGAACGACTACCGGACGCATACCGGCATATTGCAGAAACAGGATATCCTGCAGCACCTTGTTCTTCAGCTCGTCATTAAGCATAGCATTACCGCCATACTTTATGACAATGGTCTTATCTTTAAAATTACTGAGATACGGCAGTGCTTCGATTAATGTATGTACTTGTTGTTCGGTCATTAACATAGTAATAGTCTCCCTATACTTTTAAGTATGATATTCTGCATTAATCTTCACATATTCATAACTAAAATCACAGGTCCACACCGTTGCGCTCTCGCTCCCGGCGCCCAGATCTATGCTCATGGAAATGTCATGCTCTGCCATTACGGGTGCCAGCGTTTCTGCCGGAACGTTGCAGTTCATGCCCTTTTCTACCAGACGGATGCCGCCGATTTCCAGATTAACCTTGTCAGCAAGCATTTCTGCACCGCTGTAGCCTGCTGCGCATACGATGCGGCCCCAGTTCGGATCCTTGCCGAAGAAGGCTGTTTTTACCAGAGGCGATTTGGCAATGGCCATAGCTGCTGTTTTGGCGTCCTCCCAGGTGGCAGCACCGGTTACATTGACCTCCAGGAACTTGGTCGAGCCTTCGCCGTCATGAGCAATGAGCTTTGCCAAATCTGTAGCGCAAGCTACGAGCGCCTCGAAGAAAGCAGGATAGTCGGGATGCTCCTCAGAAAGAATAATTTCATTTTCAGCCAGACCGTTCGCCAGCACAATCATGCTGTCATTGGTGCTGGTGTCGCCATCGACAACGACCATATTAAAGGACTGGTCAGCAGCCTTTTTCACTGCACGCTTCAATACGTCCGGCGCAATAGCTGCATCTGTAGTGATGAAGGTCAGCATGGTCGCCATATTCGGATGAATCATGCCGGCGCCCTTAGCGATACCTGCAAAGGTCACCTTCTTGCCGTCGATTTCTGTTTCGTAGGCAGCACGCTTGATGAACGTATCCGTAGTCTGAATCGCCATCGCACAGCTTTCGCCCTCGTTCTCGTCGAGGCTGTCAATGGCATCGGCAATGCCTGTCAGCAGCTTGTCCATCGGCAGGAACTGACCGATAACGCCGGTGGAGCAGACAAAAACTGCCTCCGGCTGCAGACCTAAAAGCTCTGCGGTATGCGCCTGCATTTTCTTGGCATCAGCAAGGCCCTGCTCGCCGGTGCAGGCGTTGGCGCAGCCGCTGTTGACAGCGATAGCCTGCGCATAACCATGCGTATTGACCTCACGGCTCACAAGTACAGGAGCCGCACACATTTTATTTTGCGTAAACACTGCGCCGCAGGCAGCGGGAGCAGTGCTATAGATAACTGCAACATCGTGGTTGCCGCTCGCTTTAATACCTGCCTTGACGCCGGCAGCGAGGAAGCCCTGCGGTGCAGTCACCCAGCCTTCTATTTTTTTCATGAAAACCCCTCATTTCGCCTACGCCTTTCTGCCAAAGGCAGAAGCGTATCTTCATAATTTCTTTTGTATATTAAATCAGGGAACGATGGGCAGCTGGCGCAGGCCGGCGGTCTCATCGATACCAAACATAACATTCATATTTTGCACCGCCTGTCCGGCAGCACCCTTGACCAGATTGTCGATACAGTTCATAACAATGATGCGGCCGGTACGCTTATCTGTCTGCCAGCCCAGGTCAACATAGTTGGAGGCACGGATATTTTTCAGCTCCGGACAGCCTCCCTTGCCACGCAGGCGGATGAAGAATTCATCGCCATACATAGCCTGATAGGCCTCTGCAATCTGTGCATCCGTAACGCCCTCCTTGAGCTGTGCGTAGCAGGTTGCGAAAATGCCTCGGTCCACAGGCAGAAGGTGCGGCGTGAACTGAATCACCACAGGCTCACCGGCAAACTCGCTGTAAATCTGCTCGATTTCCGGTGTATGGCGGTGCGTTGCCACGCCATAGGCCTTGAAGCTTTCGTTGACGCTGCAATACAGGCTGCCTGCCCTCAGGCTGCGGCCTGCGCCCGTCGTGCCGCTTTTGGCATCAATGACGATGCCCTTTGTTTCTATAAGCTTATATTTGAGCAGCGGCACCATAGCCAAAATGCTGCACGTCGTGTAGCAGCCAGGATTAGCGACAAGGCTTGCGCCCTTGACCTGCTCACGGAAAAGCTCCGTCAGGCCATAGACAGCCTGCGCCGTCGGGTCCTCATGCTGCACGTGATACCACTCTTCAAAAACATGGTAATCTCTAAATCTGTAATCGCCGCCGAGGTCAATGATTTTTACATTGCTGCCTCGCAGCTGCTTGCCAATCTTCATGGCATGTCCATGCGGCAGAGCAATAAAAATAACGTCGCTGACAGCGGCAATCTCCTCTAGCTGCTGCATAGATTCCAGCTTTTTGTCTATACGGCCAGCCAGATGCGGATACATCGCTGCAATCGCTTCACCCGTACTGCTTTCCGAGGTGATAGCCGCGATTTCTGCCTCCGGATGTCCGTCCAGCAGACGCAGCAGCTCGACTCCGGCATAGCCGGTTGCGCCAATAACACTTGCTTTCATATCCATCCCCCTCTTGATGTTTAATAATTATACATCATACATGTATATTTCTGCAAGCATTCTGCAAAAATTTTTCTCTAAAAAAATCAGGCACGCTTCCTTTTATAATCTTTGTTACAGTTTCTTCTGCGCCTTGCTCGTCTTTTTTCCTGCATACTTTCCAAAAAGCTCTTTTCTTGCTACAATAGATGTAAGAAAGAGAACGAGGTGACAAACTTATGCGGAAAATACTTGTAATGGCTCTGCTTATTTTTCTATGTATGGCCGGCTATGATATGCTGAGCGAAAAGCCTCAGCCCACCGCCCCGTCCATCAAGCAGGAGCAGGCTGCCTCTAAGCACGAAAAGGCTGCAGCCATGGCTCTGTTTACCAGCCTGCTGCCGCCGCGTGAAAGCTGGCCCTCACCCATGCAAAAATTTTATCTGGCCTTCAATATGGACGAGGTCATCGACCCCATCCGCCAAGGTCCTGACTGGACCAGCCTGGACGCTATGGCGCAGGATATTCCTCATGCGCTCATCGCCATTGAAGACCATGACTTTTATAATCACGGCGCTATCGCTGTCGACGGCATCCTGCGCGCGCTGCTCGTCAATATCACGGCAGGCGAGGTGGTGCAGGGCGGCAGCACGCTCACGCAGCAGTTCGTCAAAAACGTTTTTCTCTCGCATGAGCAAAGCATGGAGCGCAAGGTTGAGGAAGCAATATTGGCGCTGATGCTTGAGGATACGTATAGCAAGGACGAAATCATCGAGCTGTACCTCAACACAACATATTTCGGCGCCGGCGCCAACGGCATCCGTCAGGCCAGCAAGGTCTACTTCGGCAAAGCGCCGTCCGCCCTTACGCTCGCGGAAAGCGCGGTCATCGCCTCCCTGCCCTACGCCCCCAGCAGCCTTAATCCGCTGGAGAATCCCGAGGGCTGCAAGAAGCGTCAGCTGCTCGTGCTCGGCTCTATGCTCAAGTACGGCCTGATAAACCAGGGCCAGCTCGCCGAGGCCAAGGCTGAACGCATCCGCCTGACCAACGGCACTTTCATGTAAAAGCAAAAAGGACTATCGTAGTTACGCACCAGAGGGCGATTTTACGATAGTCCTCTTTTTATGTAAATTTTACACCATACCTCTAATCTTCATAGCCTCGGCAATACTGCCCAAAGCCACGATATAGGCAGCCACACGCAGCGGCACGCCATATTCCTTAGCCTTGGCATGAACCTCATGGAAGGCCTTGATCATCATTTCGGTCTGCTTGTCAATAACCTCTTTTTCAGTCCAGAAATAGCGGTACAGATTCTGCACCCATTCAAAATAGCTGACAGTTACACCGCCGCCATTAGCCAGAATATCCGGGATAACGAGCACGCCCTTTTCCTCAAGAATCTCGTCTGCCTCAGGAGTGGTCGGTCCGTTGGCGCCTTCAACAATAATGCTTGCGCTCACGTCTGCGGCATTCTCCTTCGTCAGCTGCAGCTCAATAGCGCACGGAGCCAGCACAGTGACCTCCATTGCCAGCAGCTGCGCATTAGTAATCGGCTTGCTGCCGGGATAGCCGACAATGCTGCCCGTCTTTTTGGCATAAGCATCGACATCGTAGCAGTCAAAGCCGTCCGCCTTAAAAATGGCGCCGTTGACATCGCCCAAGGCGATAACCTTCACGCCGGCGTCGCAGAAAAGCTTCGCCGTCCAGCTGCCGACATTGCCAAAGCCCTGCACAGCCGCAGTTGCTTCATAAGGCTCGATGCCCTGCAGCTTCAGTGCCTCCAGCGCTGCCACCACAACGCCGCGGCCGGTTGCCGCCGTGCGTCCGAGGGAGCCGCCCACGCCGATAGCCTTGCCGGTGATGAAGCCCGGCTCAAACTGTCCGGCAATCTTGCTGTATTCGTCCATCATCCAGCCCATAACCTGCGCATTAGTATTCATATCGGGAGCAGGAATATCCTTCTTCTCGCCGATAAGCGGCGCAATCTTGTCGATATAGCCACGCGTCAAGGCCTCCAGCTCGCGCTTCGACAGCTGCGCCGGGTCTACAATAATGCCGCCCTTGCCGCCGCCATACGGCAGTCCGGCAACAGCACATTTGCAGGTCATCCAGAACGCCAGTGTCTTGACCTCATCCATGCTGACATTTTGATGATAGCGCACACCGCCCTTAGCAGGACCGAGAACTGTACTGTGCTGACTGCGATAGCCGGTAAAAACCCTGGTGCTGCCATCATCCATCTTCACAGGAATAGACACCTCCAGCGTACGCTCCGGTGTAGCAATAATAGCTGCTGCGCCAGCGTCGAGCTGCATAACTTCAATCGCCTTATTCAAAGGAATGTGAGCCATTTCAAAAATATTCATAGATTACGCCTCCTTACATACTAACACGCAAAGGTAATCCCCCTCGCTACTAAGTATATTATATAGGTTACACTTGAGGCTGTCTAGAGTTTTTTGTGTAAAACTTGTTACACGGAGTATGTAGCCGTTATACCTTGCCTACCTTTTTATAGGGAACTCATCATAAACACGGCCGAAGTTAATCCCGCCAAGAACTTTGTCCTTATATTGTGCACGGATAGCACGCTCGCCCTCCTCCATCCGCGGCGAGCTGATGCCATAGCGCTGCGACAGCCACACCTCGACGAAGGCAGCCAGATTATCACAGCCCTTGAGCACCGCACCGTCAATCGCGTGATAGCCTGGCGCGTTATACTTCGCGTTAATCTCTTCAATCGTGGTCTGCTCTGTTTTGCCGTTGATGCGCACCCTGTTGCTGAACTCGTTTTGCGTATAATACAAAATATCCTCATGCCAGCTGTAGGGCAAAAGCGGCAGAATCTTTTCCGCCACCAGACGCTCCTCGATTTTTTTAATCAGCTCGTCCAATCCCGGCACGCTGCGCTTCACCGGCGAAATAATATCGCGCGTGAGCACCTCGGGCAGGTCATGGAAGAGACCGCAGAGGAA
The DNA here is from genome assembly GCA_900551335.1 of uncultured Phascolarctobacterium sp. GTDB lineage: Bacteria > Bacillota > Negativicutes > Acidaminococcales > Acidaminococcaceae > Phascolarctobacterium_A. Next base: position 4,549 of record URVO01000019.1, on the reverse strand, counting down.
GTCGCCCACGATACGCTCATCGCAGGCGTGCAGCTTCACGGCGCAGAAATAGCCCATAATCGCCACGAGCAGCACATGCCCCATCACGGAGGTTTCCGGTACGCGCGGCGACTGCGCCCAGCGCTTCTGGAAGCGCAGCTGTCCCACCAGGTCGATGAACTTGCTGCTCTTGCCCTTAAGCGCTAGCTTCTTCACTGCGGCCAGGTCATAATGGTCCTCCAGCTCATTTTCAATCAGCGCCTTCGTATCCTCGCTGCCATAAATGCCCTCATTAAAGTGATAGATAAGCTCAAACTCCCACTTCGTCGCCAGATAATGCGCCGCCCGCAGCAGCTTCTTCTCCATCGCCGCATAGCCGGGCTCCTCAAAATAGCGCTGCATCTTCTGCATAAAATCATCCTGAATATCTGGAATACGGCGGCGCAGCTCCTGATAAACCCATTCGTTGAGCTCCTTGCCGTACACGCGCATCATCTCGTGGAAAATCGGCGGCTTGATATCCGTCAGCGCATTGCGCTGCATAAACTCAAAAATGCCGCCCTCAATCAAAAGACGCCAGTTTATCTCTGCGCCGTGGTCGTCCTCCTCGTGACGCGCCAGCACATAGACTATCATCATCTTATGCGCCTGCTTATCCAGCTCGGTGAAGCCGCTCGGACGGATATGCTCGTTCCAGCGCTGAATATGCGCTGCCTCGTATAAAAATTCAATAAAGCTTTTCGTAAGCATAAAAAATTCCCCCTCATTTATCCTGCGGACAGATATAGGCATACGGACAATAGCTGCAGGCTCTGCCGGCATTGCAGGCGAAGTCCTGCACATCGCATTTCGCGGCGATTTTGCGGCACAGGGCCAGCGCATCACTATAATATGTAGCTGCCTCAGGCAGCGTCCAGCGCGTATTGTTCTGCAAGAAATGCAGCTCTGCTCTGGCCACAGGCTTCTTATACATCTGCTCTGCCGCAGCCTTGTATATCGCCAGCTGGTAAGCATAGCCGTCATGCACCTCGTCCTCTGCCGGCGGTGCGCCTGTCTTGTAGTCGACAAGCACAAGGCCGTCCTGCGTATCCGCCAGATAGTCGATAATGCCCTCCAGCATCAGTCCGCCCTCAGGCAGCAGAAAGCGCTGCTCACGTCGGTGCTCGGCCGGCAGAGATTTATATAAGGCGCTGTCCAGATACTGCTCAAAAAGATATTTCGCCACAGGCGCTGCCTCCAGCTCCTGCTCGCTGACAGCCTTCGCCAGCGCCGCCTTCGCATCACCGCGATACAGCTCCAGCGCCCTGTGGACGATAAGGCCGGTCACATAGGCAGGCAGCGTGTCGCATTCGCCATTGACGCAGTTCGTCGCCTCGAGCGGCGGCAGCTCCAGCACCTGCTGGTAGTAATACTGGCGCTGGCAGTGCAGATAGGTCTGCAGAGCGCTGGCCGTAAAATAGCTGCGTCCGTTACCGCAGAACGTCGGCAGCGGCGCAATCTGCTGCTCCACCTCCGCAGTGACAGCGAAGTGCTCCTTGCCCTGCTCCTCTGCCGCATCCGTCAGCTCCACGTTCTCGACCAGCTCCACGCTTATGCCCGTGCCCGTTTGCTCGAAGATATCCATGAGCTGCTGTAGCCAGCGCTTTTCGTGCAGAGCCTTCTCGCGCTGCTTTTTGAGCGTGAAGTGCATGATGCCCTCTTCCTCTGTCCTGCTGCCCTCGACAGCGCCAGACATAATCAAACGCTCCTCAGCACGCGTCATAGCTACGTAGAGCTTACGCACGTACTCCTCACGCTCGCGCTGCTTGTCGAACTCCTTGATAGCATCGAGGACAGCCGTGCTCACCAGTGCGCCGTCAGCCAGCGGTGCCTTGATGCCCAGGCCATATTCCCTGTTGTATTTAATCACGCTCGTGTCGCTCTGTCCCTTGCGGTCAAGCTGCGGCAGGAACACTGTATTGAACTCCAAGCCCTTGGATTTATGAATCGTCATAATCTGTACTGCCTCCTCGGCGTCCAGATTCGCTGTCGTCGCCTTCGCGTTAGACTCACGCACGGCCTCCACCTGCGCCAGCCAGTCGCCAAGGCTCGCCTGACGGCCTGCGCAGAAGGCTGTCGCCTCTTCACGCAGTTTGCAGGCATTCGCCAGCTTGCTTTCGCCGTGCTTCTGCACGCTCAGCACAGCCTCCACCGCCAGCACGCGCCACAGCTCGTCCAAAAGCTCCGGCAGAGCATACAGCGCTGCATAGCTGCGCAGCTGCGTCAAAACCGTCCGCGCCCTCTGCACGCGTGCTCCCTGCTCCGCAGGGAGGCACGCTATATCTGCCTCCTGCAGCGCCTGCCACAGGCTGTCCGCACCGCGCAAAAACAGCTGCGTCAGCGTCGCGTCGTCCAGGCCGAAGTACGGCGAACGCAAAACGCCTGCCAGCTCCAGACTGCGGTAGCGGTTATGCAGCACGGTCAAGAGATGCAGCAAATCCAGCACCTCCTGGCGCTCGTAGAAGCCCTTGCCGTCGATGATGACATAGGGAATATTTTTGTTCTCCAGCTCTGCGGCAATCACAGCGCATTCAGTCATCGCCTCCAGCAGCACGGTCATCTTGCCATAGGCCACCTGCTCGTTATCGTGCAGCTCACGCATTTTCTGCGCCACTGCCGCTGCCTCCAGCCTGCGGCGCTGCTGCTTCTGCTCCTGCGCATAGCCAACCTCCAGCAGCACAGGCTCGATAACAACATCCTTATTATAATCGAGCGCCTCGAAATAAACATCACGGCTCGTATCCTCGCCTAACAGCTCCTTGAAGGCAATATTGCAGGCCGTCAGCACGCCCTTGATGCTGCGGAAGTTCTTCGACAGCTTCAGCAGACTGCCGCCGCGCTTGGCCAGCTCACGCTGCACCTCGGCAAACACGCGCACCTCCGCGCCACGGAAGCGATAAATCGACTGCTTGGCATCACCGACGATGAACAGCTTGCTGCCCTCGAGCTCCGTCATGCTGTCGCCGCATAAGAGGTAGATGAGCTGGCGCTGGCGCTCGTTGGTATCCTGAAACTCGTCGACCATGATATAGCGGAAGCGCTCATGGTACTTACGGCGCACCTGCTCATTGCTCTGCAACAGCTCCAGCGCCTGCAGCTCCAAATCGTCAAAGGTCAAAAGCTCCAGCTGCGCCTTCTGCTGGCTGATATATTCCTCCAGCTCCTGCAGCACGGCCTGCCAGTCCTGCACGACAGGAATAGCATTTTTTACAAGCTCCTGCTGTCGCAGCCTGCTACACAAATCACGGATATCCAAAAGAAGCTCTTTCACCTTGCCACGCGCCTGCATACCGCCAAGGACATTATCCAGAGTCGTAAAATCCGTTTTTTCTGCACGCAGCTCGCTCTGCACCTGCACAAAAAGCTCTGCCAGAAGGTTTAAGGTTTTGCGTCCCTGCGAAGTCTTGGAGGTCAGGTTTTCTCTTTGCTCAACAAGCTCCGTAAGCGCCAAAAGCAAATTCTCCTTCCAGCCTTCGCAAGCCGCCAGAAACTCCCGGTAAGGCTGCGTAAGATCCTGCTGTTCTCCTGCGCCCAGCCTGCCGGTAATGTCTGCCAGCTGCGGCAGCAGGCCGCTCACCTGCGTCGTAAAGCTCGCAGCGCCATAAATATGCAGCAGACGGCGCAGAGCAGCGTTCTCCTGCGTCAGGGCCTGGCGCAGGTAACGCGCCACGCAATCCTTGACGAACTGCTGTCCCTCGAAATCCTCAGCCACCGTAAAGCCGGGGTCCAGCTGTGCCTCAACGGGATTCTCGCGCAGAATGCGGCTGCACAGACCGTGAATCGTGGTAATCTGCGCACGCTCCAGGTTTTGCAGCTGCTTGCGCCAGAAGGACGCGTTCAGCTTATCCTCATTTATCTTGTCGCTGATGCTCTGGCGGATACGCGTCTTCATCTCGCCCGCCGCCTTACGCGTAAAGGTAATCGCCAGGATATTCGCCGCCTCCAGCGGTTTTTTCTGCGCCAGCGACTGCTCGAGGATATACATAAAGCGAGCCACGAGCACCTTCGTCTTGCCGCTGCCTGCGCCTGCAGAAACAGCCACGTTGCAGTCAATCGTCTCTATCGCCTGCTTCTGCTCATCTGTATATTGCACAGCCTTGTTCTTCTCCTCACTCATCGCTGCCACTTCCTTCCTCCTGCGCCACCAGATTCAGCTCCTGCTTGCGGCAGATACCGCTGAGCTGGCAATACGCATCGCATTTCTTCGGATTCACAGGGAACGCACCTGCATAAATGCTTTCTATATAATTACGGATTATATTCTCACAGAATTCCTTAAAGCTGTCCCAAGGCAGCTTTTCTATCCTGCTGCTTTTATATTGCTTCTCCATCGCCGCATTGCCGCAGCTGCCAAAAAGCTGGATGCTGCTGCGTGCGCTGTCCTTAAGCACGAAATAGCAGCCGCCTGCCGCCTTTTTGCCGCCTGCATACATCGCCGCAGCCGCCAGCAGATAGACCGGCAGCTGGATATCCAGTCCCTTTTGTACATCAGCACCGGCCGGAGCCTTACTGCGCTTATAATCGGTTATAA
>URVO01000018.1 GCA_900551335.1 uncultured Phascolarctobacterium sp. | reverse complement strand
CGGGATGCTTGAAGGCGAGGCGGTAGGCGTGCAGTGCGTGGCGTGACTGCGGGCCGGGCGTACCGTACAGGTTATCGTCGACGAGCGGATGCCCGATGTGGGCGAGGTGGACGCGTATCTGATGTGTGCGGCCGGTATAAAGACGCACGCGCAGCAGCGTATTGCCGTCGTAATAGCCAAGCACCTCGTAGGCTGTTTTGGCGTACTTGCCGCGCTCATAGTCTACGCAGCGCTCGATGATGCTGCCCTCCTTACGCGCAATTGGCGCTTCGATAATGCCCTGCATCTGCTGCAGCCTTCCCTGCGCCAGCGCCAAATATTCCTTGTCGACCTCCTGCTGGCTCAGCCAGAACTGCACAATCGGCTCCTTGGCGAAAATCACCAGACCAGAGGTGTTGCGGTCGAGACGCGAGACAGGGTGAATGTCGGCGGTGATGATGCGGCGCTCGTAGTAGTCCTTGACGTAATCATAGAGCGTGCCACCGCGCTCGCTGACGGTGGGGTGGACAAGCATGCCTGCAGGTTTGTCGAGGACAAGCAGAAAGTCGTCCTCGTAGGCGATCATATTAGGCGTAAGCATCAGCTGAGCTTTTTCTTGTTCGGCAGCTCGTCGACAACCTCAATATTGTCAAGCTGCGCTTTGAGCTGCTGGCGGATGCCGCCGAGATATTCCTTGTATAATTCCTTTTGCTCTGCCAGCTCCTCAGGAGTAAGGCCAGAGGTTTTCTTTTTCTTCGCCAGCTCGTTGATGCGGGCGATTAAGGCATTTATTTCCATGTGCGTGTGCTCCTTTCAATCTTCAATTATTCTATAATTATAGCAATGATGCGTCATCTCCGCAACTTTTATTGACGTTTATCCCATTTTGTGCTATCATGATATGAGTATTTGAGAAGAGTTATCATTGAGTTTATATTGTCGTGAGACAGTAAAAACTTGTACTTCTATAAGGAGATGTATTTATCATGAAGCTGAAAAAAATTGCATGTGGACTTTTATGTGCTGCATTAATGGCGACTGCCGGCTGCGGTGGCAGTGACAAGCAGGCTGCGGACAGCAGCAAGGCCTATTTACAGCTCAAGGATGATGCCGGCAGACAGGTAACGCTGCTGCAGAAGCCGGAGCGTGTTGTCAGCCTCAGCCCGTCATATCTGAGTATGATTGATGCGGTTGGCGGCAAAATCGTTGGTCGTGCGACATCGAAGGTTGGCGCTGTGCCTGAGTCGATGAAGTCTGTGCCGGAGATTGGCCTGGTATTTAATATTAATATGGAAAATCTTATCGGCCTGAAGCCTGATTTGGTCCTGGCAGGCAAGAACCAGCACGAAAAGTTTGTGCCGATGCTGGAGTCGAACAAGATTAATGTTATCGAGTTCGATGCCAAAACCTTTGACGAGGTCAAGCGTACTGTCACAACCTTGGGTGATATTTATGGCACTCAGGATAAGGCTAAGGCAGAAAACGAGCTGCTGGATAAAGAGGTTAAGGCAATAACTGATAAGCTGCCGAAGGAAAGCAAGAGCGTTGTTATTATGCACGCGACGGCCAGCGCAGTTACGGTAGAGGGCTCGCACAGCATTGCCGGCTGTGTCAGCGATTTGCTGGGCTTCAAGAATGTGGCTGCTGCTGCGCTGAAGGGCAAGAGCGACAAAACGCCGTACAGCATGGAGAAGCTCGTTGAGCAAAATCCGGATATTATTTTTGTAACGTCGATGGGCAAGCCGGGCGAAATTGAAAACCGTCTGCGCACCGATTTCAAAAATAATCCTGCGTGGAGCAGCCTGCAGGCTGTGCAGCAGGGACGCGTTTATGTGCTGCCGGAAAATCTTTTCCTGATTAACCCTGGTCTGCGTTATCCGCAGGCTGTGAAGTATATGGCTAAGCAGGTTTACCCTGAGGTATTTGCGCATGAATAATGATAAGGTGGATACAAGCCAGACTACGGGACCGTTTGGTATGCCGCGTACAGCTTGGCGTGTGACTGTGCTGCTTGTGTTTTTGCTTATGGCAGCCGTAGGCAGCTTTTTGAGCCTGACAAAGGGCTCTAGCGTGATCTCTCTGGAGCAGATTGTGCAGATTCTGCTTGCTCCCGGCAATGATCCGCAAAGCCAGATTATCTGGAATATCCGTATGCCGCGTACCATCGTGGGTGCGCTGGTCGGCGTGAACCTGGCGCTTTCCGGTGCGATTTTGCAGGCGGTTATGCGCAATCCGCTGGCTGACCCGCATATTATCGGTATCAGCTCCGGCGCAGGTCTGGCTGGCGTGGTGATTATGATTCTGTTCCCGGCGATGGAATATCTGATTACTCCTGTGGCCTTCATCGGCGCAATGCTGGCGGCAGTCTGCATTTATATTTTGGCGTGGAAGAACGGCATCAAGCCTGTGCGTATTATCCTCGCAGGCGTGGCTGTGTCGGCATTTTTGAGTGCAGGCATCAGCGGCCTGATGATTTTCTACAGCGACAGAGTGCATGGTGCGCTGATGTGGATGGTCGGCGGTCTGGCAGCACGCAGCTGGCCGCATGTGCATATCATTCTGCCGTACGCAATTATTGGCCTGCTGCTGGCCTTGGCGAGCGCGGCTTATCTAAATATCCTGCAGCTTGGTGACGAGATGGCGCGTGGCTTGGGCGTGAACGTAGAGATTACGCGTATCGCTATGACGGCGATTGCCGCACTTTTGGCAGCCAGCGCGGTCAGCGTTGTCGGGCTTTTAGGCTTCGTCGGCCTTGTTGTGCCGCATGCGGCACGGCTATTGATAGGCAGCGATTATCGGCTGCTGCTGCCGGCATCGGCTTTGCTTGGCATCGCCATTGTGACACTGAGCGACACGTTTGCACGCGTTATTTTTGCACCGATTGAGCTGCCTGTGGGCATCATCATGGCCTTTTTGGGTGCTCCCTTCTTCTTATTCTTGTTAAGGAGGGAAATCTGATGAGCGAAATTAAGGATTTTAAGCCGATTATTGAGATGAACCATGTCGATATCGGCATTAACGATAAAACGATTGTGCATGATATTTCCCTGCAGATTCCTGAGGGTAAGGTGACCGCGATTATCGGTCCGAACGGCTGTGGCAAGAGCACGACGCTGAAGGCGATTTCGCGTATTATGCCCTGCCTGAAGGGCACCGTTTCCTTTAAGGGGCAGGACGTACACAGCTTCTCGCACCGCGAGTTCGCTAAATGTCTGGCGATTCTTACGCAGTCGCCTGTGGCGCCGACAGATTTGACGGTGAAGGACCTTGTAGAAATGGGCCGCTTCCCGCACCGCAGCTTCCTGGGACGTGCGGCGAAGGACGATTATAAGCATGTGGAATGGGCGCTGGAGCAGACGAACATGACGGCGATGAGCCACCGCCTGCTGCATACGCTTTCCGGCGGCGAGCGTCAGCGTGCGTGGATTGCTATGGCGCTGTGCCAAAGACCGGAGGTGCTGCTGCTGGACGAGCCGACGACCTATCTTGATATTTGTCACCAGCTGGAGGTTATGCAGCTGCTGACGAAGCTGAACCGCGAGCTGGGCTTGACGGTTGTGATGGTTATCCATGATTTGAACCACGCGATTCAGTATGCCGATTATGTGGCGGTAATCAAGAAGGGCAGACTGGTGACCTGCGGTGAGCCGAAGGAGATTGTTACATCCGGCCTGCTGGCGGACGTGTTCCGCGTCAAGGCGGACGAGTTTTCCTGCACGAACGGACTCAGGGCGCTAGTGCCGATTGATTTGTATAAAGAGTAAGGAATATTAAGGGGCTGTTGGTACCCCTCTGTGATTTATTAGGCAGAGAGGGTACAGCAGCTTCTTTTTGCTTGCGCAGATTGACGATATGTAGTAAGATAAATTGATACTTTATTTTTTACTCAAAGGAACCAAGCCAATGCTATTGCAAATAAAACAATTCCTGCGTCGGGAGGCCATCCTCTGTCTGGCGGTTTTTTTGGCCTGCGCGAGCAGCCTTTTTCAGACGCCACGGCTGGCCTATATTGATTTTGATGTGCTGTGCGTGCTGCTGTCGCTGATGCTGGTTGTGGCCGGACTCAAGCAGGTGCGCTTTCTTGATTATGTAGCGGTAGAGCTTTTGAACCGTTGCGTGAGCAGACGCCAGCTGACGCTGGCGCTCGTAGGCATCACCTATGTCAGCTCGATGTTCGTGACGAACGACGTAGCGCTTTTGACCTTTGTGCCGCTGGCACTCGTTATCGGCAAAACGCTGCAGCTGGACATGGAGCGCATCATCATTTTGCAGACGTTGGCGGCGAACCTTGGCAGTATGCTGACGCCGCCGGGAAATCCGCAGAATCTCTTTTTATACGCGCATTATAATTACACCGCCGGTCGCTTTTTCTGCGTGATGGCGCTGCCCTGCCTTTTATCCTTGGCTTATATCGGCGTGCTGATTTTCCGCCGTATGGATGCGCCGCTGACGCTCACGCTGCCCAGCCTGCCACGTCCGGAGCGGCGCACGACGCTCGTGCTCTTGGCACTGCTGCTCGTGAATATCGCGGCGGTGCTGCACGTGCTGCCGAAGCTTTGGGCTCTGGGCGTAACGCTGGCGGCAGTGCTGCTGCTGAACCGGCGCCTGCTTTTGGCAGCTGACTACAGCCTGCTGCTGACATTTATCGGCTTTTTTATTTTTATTGGCAATATCAGCCATACGAGCATAGCAGCTTATCTGCAGAGCTCGCTTTTGGGCACGGCCGCAGGCACTTATCTGGCGGCGCTGCTGAGCAGCCAGTTTATCAGCAATGTGCCGGCGGCTATGCTGCTGGCCGGACTGACGCAGGAGGCAGACGCGCTGCTTCTCGGTGTGAATATCGGCGGCTTAGGTACGATGATTGCGTCTATGGCAAGCGTGATTTCCTACAAGCTGTTCGTGGCAGAGCAGCCGACGCTGGCAGGTAGGTATCTGCGGACGTTTTTGTATTATAATTTTGCAGGCCTGCTGCTTATCGGCGGTCTTGTGTATTGCATAATTTAAGGAGCTGGAAGATGGCAAAACTTACAGATGAACAATTTAGCGCTTATCTGGCAGAGGCGAAGGCGAAGCTTTCCGCTGAGCTGCCAGTAGCGGTAGAGAAGAAAATAAACTACGGCTATCAGTATACGGTGAAGCTGGCCGAGGCGAAGCTGACGCTGAATATCTATAATGGCAAAAAGGGACTCAACGTTGTCTACAGCGGCGACAGTGCGCTTGCAGAGCGTGCAGCAGCGCTGCTGGAGGGACGCAAGGCGCAGGCAGCTGCTCCGGCGACCTTCGTGACGGACGGCCTGTGGGCAGGCAGCGACGAATCAGGCAAGGGCGATTTCTTCGGCAGCCTTGTCGTGGCGGCTGTCGTTGTGGATAACACGACGGCGGACAAGCTGCGTGCGGCAGGCGTGAAGGATTGCAAGCTGCTGACGGACAAAAAAATTTTGGAATTAGAAGATATAATTAAGGCGAGCGTGGTAGACTACAGTGTGCTGGAACTCAAGCCGCGTGTTTATAACCTGCGTTATGAGCAGGTGGCGGCGCAGGGCGGCAAGCTCAACCAGCTTTTAGGCTATGGTCATGTGGCAGCGCTGAGCAAGGTTTTGGAAAAGCATGAGGACTGCCACAGTGCGCTTATCGACCAGTTCACGACCTCGATGGTGAACATCCGCGCTTTGAAGCAGCGCTTCCCGCAATGCGACGTGCGCCAGCAGCCGAAGGCCGAGAGCAATCTGGCTGTGGCGGCGGCCTCAGTGCTGGCAAGAGCGCAGTTTTTGCATACGATGGCTGCCTTGGCAGCGGAGGCCGGCGTGAGGGAGCTGCCCAAGGGCGGCGGTGCGCAGGCGACGGCGTGTGCGCGTGAGCTGGCAGCGAAATATGGCAAGGAGGCACTGCGTAATTACGTGAAGCTGCATTTTGCCAACTACCAGAGGGTGTAAAGAAAATGAAACAATTAATTGTCAACGCAGATGATTTTGGTCTGCATCCCCTGATTAATGCAGGGGTTATCAAGGGATATCAGGAGGGCTTTATCACGAGCACCTCGCTGATGCCGAGTGCGCCGTGCTGGCAGGAGGCTGTGCGCTTGGCGAAGGATAATCCGCGCTTAGGCATCGGCGTGCATCTTACGCTGGTGGGCGGTGTGCCCTCGGTGCTGCCCAAGGAGCAGGTGAGCAGCCTGCTGGATGACGACGGACTTTTTTTGCCGGACTATGTGGCCTTCGCCAAACGCTATTACAGCGGCGCGGTGAAGAAGGCAGAGCTGGAGGCAGAGCTGCGTGCGCAGCTCGAAAGAGCGCTGAGCTGTGGCGTAAATATTACGCATATCGACAGTCATCAGCATACTCATGTACTTCCGGGAATTAATTCACTTGTGTTAAAGCTCAGTAATGAGTATAATATTATAAGGGTACGTATACCCAAAGAGGGCTATTTGTTTACCGGCGGCTTTCAGACCGGCGTAGGACGCCTTATCGGGCGCAGCGGTCTGAGCTTTTGCGCTGATATGGCGGCGCTGCGTGCGGACAGCTTAGGTCTGCGCTATCCACAGCATTTTTACGGCATGCTGGCCGGAGGCCATCTCAATGCACAGCTTATAGCGAATATTCTGCGCCAGCTGCCTGAGGGCGTGAGCGAGATTATGACGCATCCGGGGCTGGACAGTGCGGCGCTGGGCAAGGCTTTCAGCTGGCAGTATCACTGGCGTGATGAGCTGGACGCTTATCTCGACGCCGGCAATAAGGCGCTGCTCAAGGAACTGTGCATAGAGCCTGTAAGCTTTGCTGCTTTGTAAAAAGAGGGTATACGCACAAATAACTCAAGCTGGAGTATTTTTGTGATGAATAAAAAGTTAATGGTACGTTTGGCGGTATTGTTTGCCTTTGTGGTGGCGATTTCCGCAGCGGTTATTTATTTTACAGTTGATATAAGAACGCTGGAATATCTGACGATGTTTGAGCCGCGCTGCATATTGCTGGCGCTGGGCTGTCTGACGGTCGGTCTGCTGTTCGACGGTCTGCGGCTGATTACGCTGGCGCAGGTGACGGATGAGCGTTTGACCTTCAGGCAGATTGTCAACGTCGTTTTGAGCAACTACTTTTTGGCGCTCGTGACGCCGGGAGCAAGCGGCGGCGCGATTGCGCAGGTTATGTTCATGCGTAAGGCCGGGGTGCCGATAGCCAAGTCGACGGTCGTGGTGCTGGTGCGCACGGTGATGTCGATAATCTTTTTGATATTGCTGGTGCCTGTTGTGCTGCACAGCGACGAGGATATCGTCAACTGGATGCCTGCATCGGTGCTGACGGTGCTGTCCGTGCTGTTTATTTCTCTGCCTATCATTGTGATTTCTCTGCTGCAGACGCGTTATCCGGAAAAGCTGATTTTCTTCTGTACGCGCAAATGCTCATACACGACGAGGCGCAACTGCTACATCTGGTATGAGGAGTTCAAAAACGCGGTCAATGTCATGGGCAAGCGTCCGTGGATGATGCTGCGTGCGTTTATCGAGTCCGGATTGAGCCTGCTGTTTATTTATGCGACGGTTCCGGCGTATTTTACAGGCATGAATATAGATTTTGACCTTGTGCAGGTTATGGGACGCATGGTGCTGCTGAATCTGGTGCTGTATTTTTCACCGACACCCGGCGGCAGCGGTGTGGCCGAGGGCGGCTTTCTGGTGCTGTTCTCCAATATCCTGCCGAACGGCGTAGAGGGCATTATGGCCGTGCTGTGGCGCTTTACGGCGGAATATCTGCCGTTCCTTTTGGGTGCAGTCGTGACGATTCGTGCCTTTGGCAGTGATGTGCTGAATATGGCGTCGCTGAAAAGCAAGACGACTGCGGGCAAGCAGCACGCCATGAATAAAGAAACAAACGGCGCAGTGAGCGCTGATGATGATAAAGCTTAATTGAGGGGGCTTTCGATTATATATGAAACAAATAGATAAAACCAGTCTGCTGCTTGTGGCAGGCGCAGCCTTGTTTATAATTCTTTTTGGTATCGGCGGCGTACCGCTGCTCGACCCGGATGAGCCAGTTTATGCGGAGACAGCGAAGGAAATGCTGCAGACAGGCGATTTTCTCTCGCCGCGTATCTTTGGCGATTATTGGTATGACAAGCCGCCGATGTATTATTGGCTGGTGGCTATAGCCCAGGCTATTTTCGGCACGTGCGAGTTCGCTGCGCGTCTGCCTGCTGCGCTGATGGCGTGTGCGACCTCCGTGATGGTTTACGTTGGTGCGACAAGACTCTTCAGTGAGCGTGCAGGCTTTTGGTCGGCGATGGTGCTGACGAGCTGCGTGCAGTTCTTTTACATGGGCAAGGCGGCGGTGACGGATACGACGTTGCTTTTCTTTATGACGGGAGCGCTGCTGTCGTTTATCCATAAGCGCTATTGGCTGATGTATATCTGCATGGCGCTGGCGACGGTGACGAAGGGCCCTATTGGCATAGTTTTTCCGGGCACGATTATTTTCCTTTATCTGATCTTCATGGGGCAGCTGCGCGAAATTCTGCGTATGCACGTGATTCGTGGCCTGCTGCTGTATTTTCTTGTTGCGTCGCCGTGGTATTATGCAATGTACACGGTGCATGGCATGGAGTTCATCAACACGTTTCTGGGCTTTCATAATATCACACGCTTTACCACGGCAGAGCATGCTAATCGCGTGACCTTCTGGTATTATTTCCCGGTAATAATTCTGGGCATGTTCCCGTGGACGGGCATGCTGGTGCAGGCAGTGAAGGCCTCTGTGCAGGACAGCCGTATTGACGATATGCGTAATCTGGTGTTCCTGCATGTCTGGGCGCTGTTCGTGCTGCTGTTCTTTACCGTTTGCAAGACGAAGCTCGTTTCTTATATTCTGCCGATGTTCCCGGCTATGGCAATGGTTATCGGCTGGAATATCGCGCGTATGCAGGCCAAGTTCCGTCATAACACGCGCTTTTACAGCTGGGCGGCAGGCAGCGGCCTGATGTTTGTGCTGCTGGGTGTGGGCTGGATTATCGGTGCGGAATATCTGCCCGAGGCAGCCTTCAGCCTGATTATGCTGGGTGCGCTGACGCTGCTTTTAGGCGCGGCGGCTGTGTTTACGCTGCTTTATTATCGTGATGTGGCGCTGGCAAGCTGGCTGCACGTGATGATTGGCGTGGTGACGATGTGCGTGGCGTTTGCGTTTGTGCTGCCTGTTATTGCTGACCGCTTCAGCGTCAAGACGATGAGCGGCGTGTATCAGGAAAGCTGCGAGCAGAGCACACCGATTTATGTTGACAAATTTTTGCGTCCCGGCTTTATGTACTATGCAGGCAAGCCGGGCATTGAGATGGTGCCGCAGACTAACGCCTTGAGTGAGGCGTTGCGCGACGGCAGCCATAAGTATATCCTCGTGCGCGGACTGGAGTACCGCCGCGTGGCCAAAACGCAGCAGATTCCGACGAATATCACGACCGTGAAGGAGATAGGGGATATTTATCTGCTGGAGCAGAGGTAGAAGGGTTTAAAGGAGGACGGCTATGGGCAGATTTGTAAATCCAAATAACAGTGCCTTTCAGAGAGCGCTTAACTCAGAAATTTATGTTGATAAAAGCGGTTTGCTGGAGTTTACGAATAGTATAATTAATACAGAACAGTCTATGGTTTGTCATAGTCGTCCGCGGCGCTTTGGTAAGTCGATTGCTGTTAATATGTTGGCTGCTTATTACAGCCGAGGTGCGTCCTCTGAGGATATGTTTGCAGACCTTGAAATTAGTAAAAGCTCAGACTTTTATAAGCATCTGAATAAGTATGACGTTATCTGTATCGATGTGCAGTGGTTCTGGATGAACGCCGGTGCTTCGGAAAAGGTTGTTGCTTTTATTAATGAGCAGGTTATGGAGGATATGCGTGCAGAATATCCAGACATAGATTTCCCTGAGGGAACGAATATTGCCCGTGCCATGTCAATTGTCAATGGCGCTACAGGACATAGATTTGTGGTTATTATTGACGAATGGGATGTTTTGATTCGTGATGAGCTGAAAAAGACAGCTGTGCAGGAGGTGTATATCAATTTCCTGCGCGGTATGTTCAAGGGTACTGAGCCGACGAAATATCTTGCGCTGGCCTATCTGACGGGTATTTTGCCGATTAAGGTAGAGAAAACGCAGTCAGCGCTCAATAACTTTGATGAATACACGATGCTTTCTGCAGGAGCTGTGCGAAAAATATGCTGTGGACTATGCGTCGGTAAGGCACTGGTATGATGGCTATAGAATGGGCGGCTATGAGATTTATAACCCGAAGGCTGTGGTCAGCGTGATGCTGCGCAAGGAGTTTCAAAGCTATTGGTCGCAGACGAGTACCTATCAGGCAATTACTCCGCTGCTGAATATGGATTTTAACGGACTGCGGGCTGACGTAGTGGAAATGCTCGGCGGAGCGTCTGTGCCTGTGAATACGAAGAGCTTTCACAATGATATGGTGACATTTAATGGCAAGGATGATGTGCTGACGGTCTTGATACATCTGGGCTATCTTGGTTATAACCAGATGTCGCAGACAGCGTTTATTCCGAATGAAGAAATTCGCTCTGAGTTTCTCACTGCCTTGGAGGTAAGCAAGTGGAATGAGCTTGCTGAATTTCAATGTGCGTCGGAGGAGCTGCTTGAAGCGACGCTCGATATGGATGGAGAGGCTGTGGCAGAGGGCATTGAGCAGATACATATGAATTATGTGTCTGTCATTCAGTATAATAACGAAAATTCCTTGAGCAGTGTTTTGTCGCTGGCATATCTGAGTACCATGCAGTATTATTTCCGTCCCGTGCGGGAAATGCCGCTTGGTCGAGGCTTTGCAGACTTTGTATTTTTACCTAAGCCGCAATATGCCGAGAATTATCCTGCGCTGCTTGTGGAATTGAAATGGAATCAGCGTGCGAAAACTGCGCTGGCGCAGATAAAAGAGAAAAAGTATGCAGAGTCTCTAACTGACTATACAGGGGAAATTCTTTTAGTAGGGATAAGCTACGACAAAAAAACGAAGCAGCACGAATGTGTTATCGAGAGCTTTGCAAAGCAATAAGAATAAAACTATCGTCACAGGGAGCAATCCTTGTGGCGATTTTTTTCTGTACGATTGAAAAAATCACTCTGCCTTGCTATAATCATAGGTGAAAAAAATCTGCGGAGCGGCTTTGGCAGGCTGGGCTGCGCAGAGGATGAGATTGGATTTTGAGGTGGATTATAATGCTGCGAAAATTTAGGGAGACATTAAAAAACAAGCAACGTGGCGCGATTATGGTTTTCTTTGCTATACTTGTGCCGTTATTTTTAGGCGCGATTGGCTTGGCGGTAGACGCAGGCTTTCTTTATATGCAGAAGGCCAAGCTGCAGGATGTAGCGGATGCGACGGCGCTGGCTGGCGCAGGACATTTGAAGGATGAGAATCGCGAGGAGCAGGTCGCAAAGGCTGTTAGTGCCTTTGCCGGAGCGAATGGCTACAAGGATTATGCTACCAGCTCGAATTTTTCTCCGTTGGGAGATAAAGATCCTGACAGCAGTGTAACGTTGGAAAAAAATGCTGCATGGAAGATAGCGTATGCTATTGATACAGGCATGAAAGATAAGGACGCTAAGAAGGGTGAGCTGCGAGATCATGTGCGTGTGGTCATTTTGAAGCGCGTGCCGACGTTCTTTATCCGTATGCTGTTCCCTGAGCAGAATGAGGTTGTGGTGAAGGCTGTCGCCGCAGCTGAGTATGTGGAGGGGGAAGAGCCTGAACCTGTTATAAGTGGGGATACACCTGTTATTTTTGTAGAAGGTGCATCAGCTGAAACTTTCCAATGTTATGAAAGTGCCAATAATATAGTTTTGGGGAAAAATTTTAATTTTCCTATTTATATAAAAGATGGTAATATAGATACTACAAAATTGCCTGGCACAGGTAATTTGTATGTTAGTAATGTTCTAGGCGCTACAGCAAAATATGATGAGTCTAAAAACAATATTGCTTGGGATCCCCCTATTAATAATCGAAATATTTTCTTTGCAAAAGGAACTTATCCAGCTTGGCCGACGTCTGGCGTATATTGGACTGATGAAAAGAAGAAGCAAGAGTTGGAGGCCTTTCAAAAAAAGTATGATGAAACTCGAGCGAAAGCAGATGCTAAGTATGAGGAAGTAAAAAATAAACTTATAAGTGAAGCAAATACTAAGGCTCAAGATATAGAAGCTTATAAAAAAGGTGAAGGTATAAAGCGCTATATTGGTCTGGATGCTTCAGGAAAACCATATTCTAATATAAAAGAAGAAGATAAAACGATAGAACTTTATATGAGTGGTACTTATTTTGAGACAACGGCAGCTTCGCCAAGCGTATTTTTTGCTTGGTCTAGAAGTGTAATTACTAATAGACAATTAAAAAATGTAAAGACAATTACTACTTTAGTTTCTGATAAGCCTTGCATGATTGGAACCACAGGGATTACATATGGTAATATTTATCTCTTGGAAAAAGACGGCATAGGTTTGGATATTGCTGGCAGGGATAATAACTTTAATGGTACCTTGTATTCACCGGGCAATTTATATGTTGGTGGTGAGAATAACCATTTTTTAGGTGACACTAGTAGTTCAGCAGAAGTTAGCATATTGGGAAAAAATGTTTATCTTGGAAAATGGATCCCAGTTTCTGAAAGCATTGTTACTGAGAACAGCTATAATTTCAAGACTAATATATGGAAAACAGATGAATGTGTAAAGATAGATTACCACGGTGATACACTTGTAGACGCAAAAAATGATTCTAATTGGCGTATCTATTTTGGTTATGATACATCTGCTTCCTCTTCAGGCTCTTCTGGCTCCGACACCGCAACGAAGAGCAGAGTGCGTCTGGTAATCTAAAAGCGTTTGCGAAAACTAAAAAGAGCAGCAAAAAACACCTGCGGCCTTACGTTAGTAGTAGGGTCGCAGGTGTTTTGTACAACGAGGTGGATTATTGCTACATGCTGGCTTGCAGCGCACGCACGCTTTCAGGTGGCAAAGAAGTGATTTCCGCAACGTCTTCCACAGAATCGCCACGCTTCAGCATCTTGAGCGCCATGTCCTTTAAAGTTTTCTTTTTAGTTGTTTTAGCCGCTCTCATAGTAGCTTTTTTAGTAGCTTCCTTTACTTTTTCTTTGGCAATTTTTTCGCCGATTTCTTGACCGAGCTGCTGTCCAATTTGCTGCCCAATTTTCTGCCCAAGCTGTTGCCCGATTTGCTGTCCAACCTGATGAGCATATTCTTCAAATAAATCTCTCATTTCTCCTTCACCGTCCTTTGAATGTTTTAAAAACTCCATCTGTGGAGCAAATTCCTTATAATTCAGTTTTGCAGGGTCTGTGCAGTACATATCCTGCATGAGCTTACCAAGCGGAGTGTCATCCTGAATTTGGCTGTTCACATAAATAATATGCGAGCCATCCTTGAAGAGTTCCATATTCTGACCTATATAGCGGTCAATGTTGTAAATTGGCAGATTGCGCTGCAGCACATCATTTTCGGTAATAAAAATAACGTAAGTTTCCGGCAGTTCTTCATAGTCATGACCTGCTTTTAGGAAAACTGTGTCTAAAGAGCTGCTGTAAAAGCGTGCGCGTTTTGCGGGTGCGCCTTCG